>JAVBRC010000028.1:0-13761 GCA_031548405.1 Oscillospiraceae bacterium
TATCATAACACAATCGGTCAATGGCACTCAGGCTGTTGTATAATAAGTGCTGCTGAATCTGACTGAGCATGACGGCAATACGTTTTTCAGACAATTCAGACTCCTGCTCATTAATTTTATCCTTAAGTTCTATTTGATAACCATCATCCATTAAATTTTCAGCGCTGAAATCGTCAGTAAGAACAACATACCCCTCGGCGTATCTTGCAGGTATGCCTGACATTCTTGCAAGAATTACCCCCGCAGTAGCAAAGTGTACACAATAACCCTTATGGTTTTCAAGTAAAAAGTAATTTACAAAATCTGTTCCAGTAGGGGTTCTGCCAGGTTCAAGAGTATACTCAGCATTTTCAGATAGAATATTCTTTATTCTCTTCAACTGAGATGCAACATCCCTCTGATTAACGTTTTCGTCAATAAATGTGTTATAAAGTTCTTGTGTATATTTATTATCAGGAACATTTAAATAATTTTCATAAACAAAGTCACTGTATTCAGAATCTGCAAAATAAGATATGTCCTCGCCAAAAACATGGTTAAAGTCCTGATAAATTGAAACATTAAAACTATACTTGCTTTTATTATCTAATTCTATTAATGTATCATTTATATAAGTTACATTTTTTTGAGGTACAGAATTATAAGGTGTATAGTTATATTTGGTATTTTGAAATTTTGCTTCAATAGTCATCGTAAATTCCGAGTCCATCGAGCTACTTAAAAATGAACGATATAGCCCATAATTATTATATAACATATTTTGTGGATATAAAACATTAGACATTTTAAATAGTTCGAACAAATCACTATTTTGATTATAGCTATTTTTATCTAATGCATCCCAACCTTTCCCATCATAAACTGAAGCAACATAACCTTTTAGATAGATATTATCTAATGGACGAGCCGAGTCATCTGCAGTTATAGTTAAGTCAGTTGAACCTTTATAAGAAACAGATGATTTATTGCCTAATTTGTGGTCATATGATTTGAGATTAATAATTCCAAATGAGGATGAAATTCGGTCAAGACTTCCGCTGATATCATCAAATGTAAACTCACTGACAGCAGTTTTAAGATTTTGCCTTACATTATTAATATTCATTGAACGTGAATAACCAGATATATTCAAAAATATAAAAGTTGCAACGATAATTAAAGCTGACATCATCATCATTATAATTCCAGCTTGCCCTGCTGTACGAAATTTTATAATGGGTTTCGATATAAAACTATTTCCTGTTCTTATAAAACCAGTTTTACTGCGACCTAAATTCTTACTATATCCTGATTGATGAATAGACATAAGAGCAGTCCAATAAATGACAATCATGAATATAGGAAAGAGTGCGGGAGATTTTCCGTAGTACAAACCGATTTCAATCAGTGGAAAAGTGAAAAGAAATCCTAGGAAAAAATTAGGTTTAACAATGGTGACATAGCATATCAATGCGATTAGAATAAATACTGAAAATCCAATGAACGTTGCTGTTGCAGATTCAACATCAAATAATGATATTTTAATCTTGAAATAATCCCTGCTACCTGGCCAGATAACTTTGTAAACCTGATTATAAACAAGCATAAAACCTTTTGAAAAGCTATCCCACTTTCGATAAAGAAAAAGTTCGTATATTAAAAATATTGGGATTAGTGAGAACATAAATTTTTTTGGCAAGATAAAAGTGATTGAAAACAGTGCAAAGAAAAATAATATAAAAAAATTCAGGGATTTATGACTGAATTGAATTTGAAACATAGTTATAAAAGAGTATATTATTCCAATGCAACCACATAGAGCAATAAAAATCAGCGGAATAAATTCTGGAATGAATTTTCTTTTTGGAAGAGTTAAAGAAATATTATCAGCAACTTTAATTCCACTATAACTATTTGGAGTTTGTTTGTTTTTCATTTTAGGTTTCCTTAAATAAGTATATTTGAAATAATTTCTCCCGTTTTTCCAGCTGGTATTATTATTGCATTTTCTGGAAATTCAAATTTAGGTGATTTATCATTGTCTAGATTTTTAATGAAAATCGGAACGAAATTTTCACAATTATTTTTTTTATATACCTCAGACAAATTATTAGGATCATAAGTGATATAAAAAATTTTCGAGTAATTTTGAGTAGAATCCAAAAGAATACTGCCAAGTGAATTATGCTTTGTCGGATAGTTAAGAAATATATTTTTAAATGCAGTTGTTATTTCAGAAATGTCTGTTGCAGGCATTATTTCTTCACTACCTTTTTTAGCATCAAAGTAAGAAAATTTTGCTGGTGTTTCATTTTCTATAAAAAAAACTAAAATTGAAAAAGCCATTTCAGCTGCGGTATCAAGAGATATTATATGTCTTTTAGATGGCTCACCACTAAAATCAAGCATAACTAGTATTGATGAACTTATAGGTTGGCTATAATGCCTTACAATATAATTATCATGTTTTAAACTAAGCTTCCAGTGAATCTTATTAGGCTTATCTCCTTGAACGTAATCTTTAAGTTCGAATATTTCCGAAGGATCATCACCGCTTTTATGTTTGGAAAAAATATTGCTTTCTTCAGTATTGATGATGCTAGGAGTGTTTGCGGTAATAATTGGATACAGCTCTGGAAGAACGGTTATCTGGCAAGTTTTTTTATTCTTTATACGAACGGAAAAAAGTTTGATAAAGTCAAAAATCTGAATTGATTTTATTTTCACATTAAAAATACCGCAATAATCTGATTTAAGCGAAAAATCAACCTTTTCAGTACAAACTTGATGAATAGGTATTGAAATCAACATTTTTTCCTTGACATTTATCAGATTATTATAATATTCTATTGTAATATTACTGTTGGAAAATGGTAATGGTGTTTTATTTTTAATGCAAAGTGACAAATCAATTTTACTGTTCTTTATGGCAGTATTTGATTTGATTTCAATACTTCCAATTATGAAAAGCTTTGCTATCAAAACCGTAATTGCAAGTAAAACTGGAAGAGAAACAATAAATATTAGCAAATAAAATGAAATATCACCTGTAAAAAGAATATAAAAAGCTGCGGAAATAATAAACAGTATGAAATATAAAAATTTTGTTAAAATCATTTTTTACCTCATGCTGTTATTTTAGGGACTTTTACATTTCTGAGTATCTCTTTTAGAACTGCTGTTTCATTTAAATCACTTAACAGCGCCTTTCTATCAAGCACAATACGGTGACATGCCACATCGTGAAAAACAAATGCAATATCATCTGGAATAACATAGTCACGCCCTTTCAGAAGAGCAGCAGCTCTTGCCATTGAAGCAAGGCTTATTGTACCTCTTGGGCTTAAACCGAGAGTTATCATCGGATGATTTCTTGTTGCATTTGCAAGGTGTGCAATATAGGCAAGAATACTATCATCAATAAAAATTTTCCCAGTAATTTCCTGCAACATTTTTAGTTCACTTAGTGTTACAGCTTTATTTGCATCAAAATCACCATATTCCCCAAGTGAAAGCTTTGATTTAAGAATATGAATTTCACTTTTTACATCTGGGTAGCCCATGTTAATTTTTATCATAAATCTGTCAAGCTGTGACTCTGGCAGCATTTGTGTTCCGATTGAACCAACAGGATTTTGGGTTGCTATTACCGTATATGGTTGCGGAAGCCGATAGCTTTTTCCATCAACAGTTACGTTACCTTCCTCCATAATTTCCAAAAGCGCTGATTGAGTTTTGCTTGAAGTACGGTTAATTTCATCTGCTAAAAACAAATTGCATATTGCAACACCAGGCTTATAATCAAAGTTACCAGTTACTTTATTATAAAGTGAGAAACCAGTTATATCAGATGGAAGTACATCAGGGGTAAATTGCATACGATTATAGTCAAGTGAGAGCGCCTTAGAAAATGCTAGTGCCATTGTTGTTTTTCCAACACCTGGAATATCCTCTATAAGAATGTGTCCTCCTGCAAGTATTGCAAGCAACACTTTTACAATTACTTCATCTTTTCCAATGACTGCCTTTTTAATTTCACTCATAATTGCATTAATTTTGTTATATGAGTAGTTCAACATATTATTTTCCATTTTTTATCCTTTCTCTTTATAATAATTAATTATATCATAATTTACAAATAAATTCAATTAGGATTATTTAAAATTATCGTCAATATTCATTATTTTCACAGCATATATTTACAAAAAAATAAAAAAAGCATATTAATAAACTGTTAATTTATATGTTTATGCCAAAAATGTCAAAGCGCATTGACAAACACCCAAAAAGATTATATACTTATTTATGTGATTAAAGGGAATGTGGGTTGAATTTTTGACTTTAATTAGTATTTCCTTAATATTGAAAAATTATTTACATGATATGTGAAAGAGGTTTGAAAATTTGAATATTTGGCATAATATTACTCCTAAACGTATAAGTCCTGATGACTTTGTTGCTGTTATTGAAATACCAAAGGGAAGCAAGATTAAATATGAGTTAGATAAAGAAACAGGCTTAATGAAGCTTGACAGAATTCTTCACACATCCACTCATTATCCAGCAAACTATGGTCTTATCCCAAGAACATATGCTGACGATGGCGATCCGCTTGATGTTCTTGTGCTTTGTTCTGAAACACTTTATCCTATGACTCTTGTAAGATGTTATCCAATAGGGGTAATCAGAATGATTGACAGTGGCCGTCACGATGATAAGATTATTGCTATTCCGTTTGATGATCCCAATTATAATACATATAAAGATATTGACGAACTTCCAAAACACATTTTCGAAGAAATGATTCATTTCTTTAAGGTTTATAAGGAATTGGAACATAAAACAACTGCAGTTGATGAAATTGAGCATATCGATAGTGCAAAGGATATTATTGCCAATGATATTGAGCATTATATAAATAAATTCTGTAAATAGAAAACGGAAGGATAAGGTAAAAACAGATGACTCTTAAAGCTAGCGAAATTTTATTTAATTCTCAGACAAGCGTTGCCCCTCTCGGAATTATTGCACTGGAAGGTGCTGCAGAGCTTGGAAACATGATTGATAAATATCTTGTTTCTTGGGCGAACAATGGAGGCTATAATGTTGACACACTTCTTATTAAAAATCAGTGTCCAAGATTTGCTTCTGGTGATGGTAAGGGACTTATCGAGTCAACAGTAAGAGGTAAGGATATTTTTATTGTTGTTGACGTTGGAAATTATAGCTGTAAATATAAAATGTTTGGTATGGAAAATTCAATGTCACCTGATGATCATTATCAGGATTTGAAAAGAATTATTCAGGCTATTTCAGGTAAGGCTCACAGAATAAATGTTATTATGCCTATCCTTTATGGTGGACGTCAGCATAAAAGAAGTTATCGTGAATCCCTTGACTGTGCTTGTGCACTTCAGGAGCTTCAGGCAATGGGTGTTTCAAATATCATAACATTTGATGCACATGACCCAAGAGTACACAATGCAATTCCTCTTATGGGATTTGACAATGTTATTCCGTCATATCAGGTTTTAAAGGCACTCTTTAAAAACGTTGATGACCTTGCTATAAACAAGGAAGAATTCATGGTTGTCAGTCCTGACGAAGGTGCGCTTAACAGAAATATGTATTATGCATCTGTTTTGGGTGTTGATATGGGTATGTTCTATAAAAGACGTGATTATGCAAAAATAGTTGATGGAAGAAATCCAATTGTTGCACATGAATATCTTGGTAACTCAATGGAAGGCAAGGATGTTTTTGTTGCTGATGATATTATTTCATCAGGTGAATCAGTTCTTGACATTGCTTATGCGCTAAATGCTAAGAAGGCAAGAAGATTTTTTGCTTATGGTACTTATGGCCTATTTACAAATGGTCTTGAAAAGTTTGATGAGGCTTATGAAAAGGGTTATATTTCCGGAGTGTTTGGCACAAACCTGACATACATTTCACCAGAACTTCTTAAGCGTCCTTGGTTCCATGAAGTTGACGTTTCAAAGTATATCGCATACTTTATTGCTTCAATCAACCATGATGTTTCAATTAGTACTGTTATTGATCCACACGAAAAGATTAAGACTTTACTTGCATCACAGGGACATAATTTATAATATAATTAAGCTGTTGTACTTTTTTAGTACAGCAGCTTTTTGTGATATAAAGATAGAACTCGTGAAGTGTTTGAGGGTTAGTTAACTATCCCCGCCGAACGGCACTTTTTGTGAAAAATTACAATCATACGTTTGCTGCGTTTTTTATAATAGTTTCTGTTTACAAATTTTTAGAATTGTGTTATAATTTACTATGAAATAATTTAATCGGAGGAACTTGAATTGTCAACTGAAAATATCAGAAATTTTTGCATAATTGCTCATATAGACCACGGAAAATCAACCCTTGCTGACCGTATTCTTGAAAAAACCTATACTGTCGCTAAGCGTGATATGGAAGAACAGCTTCTGGATAATATGGATATCGAGAGGGAGCGTGGAATAACCATAAAGGCTCGTGCAGTGCATTTGAATTATACTGCAAAGGATGGGAAGGATTATATTTTTAATCTCATCGACACTCCAGGACACGTTGACTTTAACTATGAGGTTTCGCGTTCACTAGCGGCGTGTGAAGGTGCAATACTCGTTGTTGATGCCTCACAGGGTATAGAGGCACAAACTCTGGCTAATACATATCTTGCAATTGAGCATGACCTTGAGGTTGTTCCGGTTGTAAATAAAATTGATTTGCCATCAGCTGATCCGGAAAGAGTTTGTGAGGAAATAGAAAATGTTATTGGTATCCCTGCAATGGATGCACCAAGAATTTCAGCAAAAGCTGGACTTAACATTGAAGAGGTACTTGAAAGAATAGTTACTGACATACCTGCACCACAAGATTTATCAGACAAGCCTCTTAAAGCGCTGATTTTTGACAGCTATTATGATGCATACAAGGGTGTTATAATATATGTACGAGTTAAAGAGGGAAGAGTAAAAACAGGTGATACGATAAGACTTATGGCAACTGGTGCTGAATTTACAGTTGTTGAAGCTGGTTGTATGGATGCTACAAATCATATTAACAAGGGTTCTCTTTCATCGGGTGAGGTTGGCTATATCTCAGCCTCCATTAAGAGCATTGGCGATACAGAAGTTGGTGACACTGTAACACTGGCTGAAAATCCATGTGATGAACAGTTGCCAGGATATAGAAAAGTAAACCCTATGGTGTTTTCTGGTATATATCCAGCAGACGGTGCAAAATATGAAGATTTAAGAGAGGCGCTTGAAAAGCTTCAGCTTAATGATGCCTCACTTTCATATGATCCGGAAACATCAATTGCACTTGGCTTCGGTTTCCGTTGTGGTTTCCTCGGACTTCTTCATATGGAAATTATTCAGGAAAGAATTGAAAGAGAATATAATCTTGATATTATTACAACTGCACCTTCAGTTATTTTTAAAGTAACTTTGACAAATGGTGAAACTATATTTATTGATAACCCAACTAACTTTCCTGATCCCGGAACAATTGCGCAAACAGAAGAACCAATAGTTAAGGCTGAAATTTTAGCACCATCTGACTATGTCGGAAACATTATGGAGCTTTGTCAGGAAAGACGTGGTGTATTCAAAAACATGACTTATCTTGATGAAACCAGAGTTAATCTTAACTACGAACTTCCTTTGAATGAAATTGTTTATGACTTTTTTGATGCACTTAAATCAAGAACAAAGGGCTATGCTTCTTTTGACTATGAAATGATGGGATATGCAAAATCAAAGCTTGTTAAGCTTGATATGCTACTAAACGGCGATGCAGTAGATGCACTTTCATTTATTGTTCATGCTGATAATGCTTATGCAAGAGGCAGAAAAATGGTTGAAAAGCTAAAGGGAAGTATTCCAAGACAGCTTTTTGAAGTTCCGATTCAGGCTGCAATAGGCGGTAAAATTATCGCAAGAGAAACAGTTAAGGCTATGAGAAAAGATGTTCTTGCTAAATGTTACGGCGGTGATATTACCCGTAAGAAAAAGCTGCTTGAGAAGCAAAAGGAAGGCAAGAAGAGAATGCGTCAGCTTGGAACAGTAGAAGTTCCACAGGAAGCATTTATGAGTGTTTTGAAGCTTGATGAATAAGAGGTTTTAATAATGAAAAAATATGTTTGCCCACATTGTGGTGAAAAAACATTTTCCCCACTAAAAAAAGCGTTTGCTGGAAATCAAAAATCAAAGGGTGTGATATGCCCAGAATGTGGAAAACGTTGTACAAACGGAATGCAGTCAGCTGTTTTTCACAGTATAACAGATTCTTTGATGCTTATTATCGCTATTGTTATGTACATTAAGCTTGATTTAAGCTTTTATATGATTTTGTCAGTTCTTATAATTGTATTTGTAATTAATACAATTTTTGATGCTCTATTTTTTGAACTTGTACCAAGTTTAAGAATTGATTAGCAATGACTGGTATTTATATTCATGTCCCATTTTGTGCGAAAAAATGTCCGTATTGTGACTTTTATTCATGCAATTACAATGTTCAGAAAGCCTTAGCATATAAAGATGCAGTTATACGTAATATATCTAATATGCCTGACATAAGTGTTGATACAGTTTACTTTGGTGGCGGAACACCGTCAATTATACCAGTAGAATATATTGATGAAATTCTTTATGCAATAAACAAAAACACAAAGCTTTGTTCTCCAGAGGTTACAATTGAGATTAATCCATGTACTGTGACAAATGATAAACTCAGGCTTTACAAGAAAGCTGGGGTTAACAGACTTTCAATTGGCGTTCAGTCAGCTGACAATGATGAACTGAAATTTTTAGGACGTTCACATTCTTTTGAAAAAGCTGAAGAAGTTATTATGAATGCGGCAACAGAGGGCTTTGAGAATATTTCTTGCGATCTTATGATTGGTATAAAAAATCAGACAGTTCAAAAGCTTGAATATTCTATTGATAAGCTGGCATCTATGCCTATAAAGCACATTTCGTCATACATACTTAAAGTAGAGGAAAATACGGCCTTTGGCAAAAGTGATATTGAAAGCCTTCTACCCGATGAAGATAAAATAGCAGACTTGTACATTCAATCTGTAAAATCGCTCGAACATGCTGGATTTAAACAATATGAAATTTCTAATTTTTCAAAAGATGGCTTTCATAGCAGACATAATTTAAAGTACTGGAAATGTGAAGAATATATCGGAATCGGCCCGTCAGCACACTCTTTTTATAATGGTAAGAGATATTTTGTATCCAATAATTTAACCGCATTTTCAGAAAATAAATTTCAAATAATAACCGAACAACAATATCAAGCTGGGACTGATGAAGAAAAAATTATGCTTGCGCTTCGACTTACTGATGGAATAAATCCTGACAACTTCCCAGAATATCGTCAGAGAATAATTGAAAAGTCAAAAGTTTACTGTACCCACGGACTTGCAATCTATAAACAGGGCAGGTTGCGTCTTACACCAAAGGGATTTTTGCTCTCTAATTCAATAATATCAGACGTGATATATGAATAATAATGTGCAACAGTTAATGAAGCACATTTGACTATTGTAAAAATCATGATTTTATTGTATAATTAAGAAAGAATATATCACATTTTTCAAGAAAACACTGATTAACTGGCGTGATTTAATCTGTGATTTCTTAATACATAGATAATTAATAGGAGGTCGTTATGGCTGATAAATTTAAAGTTTCACTTAAAAAGATAATAGATGAATTTAAACTTGAGTCTATTTTTACTCCAAAGTCCCCTGAGGAAATTTTTATTGACGAAAATGATGTAACTCGTCCTGGATTACAATTGATGGGATTTTATGAATATTTCAATCCTGAGCGCATACAGATAATAGGAAAGATGGAATTCGCTTACCTATCAACAATAGATGAAAATACAAGATGCGAGCGTCTGGAAAAATTGTTTTCTCAGCACCTCCCAGCGCTCATTATTACCAGAGAACTCCCATATTTTGCCGAAATGCTTGAGCTTGCAAAAAGATATGAAACACCGCTTTTGAGAAGTAAAGAAAGCACTTCAAACTTTATGTCTGGACTTATAGCATTTTTAAATCTGAATCTTGCACCAAGAATTACACGTCATGGTGTTCTAATTGAAATTTATGGTGAAGGCGTATTCATTACTGGCGAAAGTGGCGTTGGTAAGAGCGAAACAGCTATAGAACTTGTTAAAAGAGGTCACAGACTTGTTGCTGATGATGCTGTTGAAATTAGAAAAGTTTCAAATATAAGTCTTGTTGGAAATTCCCCTGACAATATTCGCCATTTCCTCGAACTTCGTGGAATTGGTATTATTAATGCAAGACGCTTGTTTGGTATGGGTGCCGTTAAGCTGACTGAAAAGATTGACCTTATTGTTGAGATGGAACTTTGGAATCCTGAAAAGATTTACGACAGAATGGGTGTTGATAACCTCTACACTTCAATTCTTGGTGTAAAAGTGCCTTCACTAACAATTCCAGTTAAGCCTGGACGTAACCTTGCTGTTATTATGGAGGTTGCTGCAATGAATAACCGTCAGAAGAAGATGGGTTATAACGCAGCACAGGAACTGCTTGAAAAGCTTGGTCTTGATATGGATAGCACTGACACAGTTAAAAATTACGAGCAATTTTAATCAAATGGAGGCATAAAATGTTTATTGAGGCTGACCTTCATTGTCATTCAATTGCATCGACTCACGCATACTCAACAGTAAGAGAAATGGCGGAATCGGCTTGTGACAATGGATTGAAAATTTTTGCTCTTACAGATCATGCACCTGAAATGGAGGATGCGCCACATATCTGGCATTTCCATAATATGGCAGTATTGCCGAGAGTTATAAAGAACACAATTGTTATAAGGGGTATTGAAGCAGATCTTAAAAATATCGACGGGGATATTGATTTAACTGATTTTGATTTTAAATTTCTTGAGTGGGTTGTTGTTTCATGCCATGAACCTGTGATAAAATCTGGAACAATGGAAGAAAATACAACAGCTTATATCAATATGATGAAAAAATATGATGCAGTAGATCTTATTGGTCATCCTACTTCTAAGAGATATCCTGTTGATTTCGATAAACTTGCAAAGGCTTGCAAGGAATACGGTAAGTTTTTAGAGCTTAATGAAAATTCGATTAAATTTAATAAAAGTCCGATAGAAAACTGTATTGCTATGCTGGGTGCCTGCAAAAAATATTCAGTACCAATTGTTGTTGATACAGACTGTCATTATTGTGAGCTTATTGGTCAGGTTCCTTTAGCAGAACAATTAATTAAAGATGTGGCTTTTCCTGAGGAACTGATTTTTAATAGCAAGGCTCAGAATGTTATTGATTACCTTGCAAAAAAGAAAAATATTTTTATATAAGAGAGTGAGAGAGATAATGCCGTATATAGATAAATTATCAGCATTATGCAGTGAATATGGATGTGAAATAAAAATAGAAGAACCGTTAAACGTTCATACAACATTCAGAATTGGTGGGAATTGCAGAGCAATGGTTTTTGTGAACTCTGCTGAAGCTCTTAACGGAATTTCAAAATTCCTTAAAACTGAAAATATATCATCATTCATTCTCGGCAGAGGCAGTAATATTATTGCATCAGATAATGGCTTTGATGGGGTTATTCTGCAAATCGGAAAAGCCTTTTCAAAAATAGAACTCTTGAATGATACTAATATTTTTTGTACTTCTGGAGTGTCGCTCATGGATGTATGCCTTTTTGCACTTGAAAATTCCCTTCAGGGGTTGGAGTTTGCTTACGGAATTCCTGGAACCTGTGGCGGAGCATTGTTTATGAATGCGGGCGCTTACGGCGGTGAAATGAAGGATGTAATCAAGAGCGCAAACTATATAAACAGCGAAAATAAATTAATAGAAATTTCTTTACATGAAATGATGCTTTCATATAGACATAGTATGTTTTCTGAACATCAAGATTTTATTATCACTGATATGATTTTTAGCCTTGAAAAAGGAAATCATGAAGAAATTAAAAATAAAATGGACGATTTTATGGGACGTAGAAGAGATAAACAGCCACTTGAGTATCCAAGTGCTGGAAGTACATTTAAGCGTCCTGAGGGAAGCTTTGCTTCGCTTCTTATAGATCAGTGCGGACTAAAGGGAATGTCTGTAGGCGGTGCAGAAGTCAGCACAAAACACAGTGGTTTTGTCATAAATAAGGCCAACGCAACTTGTAAAGATGTTTTAGCGTTAGTTGAGAATGTAAGTGATATTGTAAAAGAAAAAACTGGCTATGTTCTTGAACTTGAGCCACTTGTTATCGGTAAAGTCTGATAACCTTTTGAGTAATAATGTAAAGTTAAAACTATTGCCGTACACTGTTTTCAGTGAGTTCGGTGGAATGGAGATTAATATGCAATTTGTCATTGTAACGGGTATGTCAGGTTCTGGGAAGTCGTGTGCTATGAATGTTCTGGAAGACATAGGATTTTACTGTATTGATAATATGCCCCCTCAGCTACTTAATAAGTTTGCTGATATTTGTATGCATTCAAAAGGGCAACTTGATAGAGTAGCAGTTGCAGTTGATATACGTTCCGGAGAAATGTTCAGTGAAATATTTGAACGTTGGAAAATGCTTAAAGATAATTCGGATCTTGATGTTAAGATACTTTATCTTGAAGCCAATGATGAAGTTTTGATAAAACGTTATAAAGAAACGAGAAGAAAACATCCGCTTGATGAAAAATTCTCAAGTTGCTTACATAAGGCAATCTCATTTGAAAGGGAACAGTTAAATGAACTTAGAGAAGTTGCCGATTATTACGTTGAATCTTCATATCTTTCAACATCACAGCTTAAAGAAGAAATCAAAGGTATTTTTCTTGAAAAAAACAGTGATTCAATGATAATCAAAATCATGTCATTTGGCTTTAAATATGGCGTATCAACTGAGGCTGACCTAGTCATTGACGTAAGATGTCTTCCAAATCCGTATTATATAAAAGAACTTCGTGCGATGACTGGCTGTGACTCAAGTGTCAGAGATTATGTTATGAGCTTTGACCAGTCTAAAACACTTCTTGAAAAGGTTAAGGATCTTTTTGATTTTCTTATACCACTATATGTTCAGGAAGGAAAAAGCCAACTTGTAATTTGCTTTGGATGTACTGGTGGCAAGCATAGATCTGTTACATTTACTGAACTTATTTCAGATCATCTTACCCAAAAGGGTTTAAGGGTACAAAAAAGTCATAGAGATATCGGAAAGGATATCAATTATTACAGAACATAACTATTAAGGGGGAGTGCCAAATGGCGTCCTTTTCAACTAGTGTAAGGGAAGAAGTTTGTCGTTCCATTACAGATAATGATAAAAAATATGCTTGTTTTTACGGAATCGTTCTATACTGCCGTCATTTTAATGAAGGCAGTATTTCAATTAATACCGAATCAAGCGACTTTTATGAACTTATTTGCAGTTTGATAGATAATGTTTTTGGTAAAGGGATTTCGTATTTAACCGAAGTAGTACAAAAAAAGAACGGAAATAATACATATTATATAGATATTTCATGTGAAAAAATTCTTGAAAAATATAATATTAATCCTCAGAATCGTGAAATAAATCTAAAAAATATCGATAATAATAGCCTTAATGCATTTCTGGCAGGAGTTTTCTTTATTTGTGGCAGTATTACTGATCCTAATAAGGAATACCACCTTGAATTTACTCCGCCGTCTGAACAACTTTGCTCGGATTTGGAGAAAATTCTA
>JAVBRC010000195.1:0-11640 GCA_031548405.1 Oscillospiraceae bacterium
AATAAATTCAAAGACCTTGCTTGTCTTTAATCATTTAATCACAAACGAAATCAATGTACCAAACAACCCAAGATGAAGTCCTGAAACGTCAGTAACAGGACCAAGTCCGACTCTATAAAGCATTGTCATATCACTTTGTTCAAGATCGGTTTTATCTCCGAATAACATTCCCTTCATCATACCGCTTTCATAAGACGAAATGTTGCTATCAATCAGGCTACAAACCTTTTCACGAAAATCAAAAAGTGATTTTTGTAATGAAAACCCATTGTTATTTATGATTTCAATATTCTCTGGTGAATCAGCTTGGAGATAAATTCCCTTTGATTTATAGTAGTCATTGCTATTAAAGAGATAATTATTTTTTGGTGTTTTTGCAATACACTTGAATTTCAAATTATCCCCGATTTCACAGTTAAGTGTATCAGAATATAGAATAATTCCAGCATTTTTCAATCCGTTTATTTTACCTTTAAGATGATAAACGGATTTATCTTCAGAATAATCATTAAAGTCAGTTACAGTTCCTGAATATGATATTTCCTGCTCATTATAATTAATAATTTCTTTATAAATTAGCCTGTCATAAGTATTATAGCAGCTAAATGCCAACCCAAAAGCAATCAGCATAAAAATAATACTTTTCAAATTAAAACGAAAAATAGTTTTAAAAAGAAAAGCAATAACTAGTACGGTAGCTAAAACTGCAAGGACAGATTTGAACAAGGCAGCAGCTGCCAGTCCGACTGCCCATGCAGTTCCAACGTACACCATTTTACGTTTCAAAGCTTATTTAAAAAACAACGGCAGCTTTTCAAGGAAAACAATATCATCCCTATCAGCAGCGTCACCCTCAGCCAAAACAGCAGAAGTACAGGCTATATTTCCGCCAGCTCTTTTAACAAGCTCAATAAGTGAATTTAATGACTCACCAGTGCTTATAACGTCATCAGCAATCAACACTCTCTTTCCGTTAATTGCCTTAATGTCATTTTCATCAAGATATAAAACCTGCTTTTTATCTGTTGTTATAGATTTAACATCAACAGAAATCGGATTTTTCATATAAAGCTTTACTGATTTTCTTGCAACTATGTATTTCTTACCGCTTTGTCTTGCAAGCTCATATCCGAGTGGAATGCCCTTACTTTCAGCAGTAACAATAACATCGAACTCAGGTACTTTTTTCAAAAGTTCTTCTGCACAAGCTACTGTAAGCTCAACATCTGAAAACATAATAAACGCAGCAATATCAAGCTTATCATTAATCGGACAAAATGGGAGTTCTCTTGTAAGTCCGGCAACATTTAGTGTATAAGATTCCATTTTACTTTTCCTCCGCAATTATCATACAGCACTATCCGAACTCCAGCCCATCTTCTTTCCTGCTAACACATGGAAATGAAGATGATGTACACTCTGTCCAGCGTCTTCACCACAGTTTGTGATAACTCTATAGCCATCAGCAAAACCTTCTTTTTTTGCAATTTCAGCTGCAACCTCGAAAATGTGTGCTACATACTTTGAATTTTCTGCATTTATTTCTGACGCCCCTGAAATATGCTCCTTTGGAACAATCAGATAGTGAACCGGTGCAACCGGCTCAATATCCTTGAATGCGTATACCATCTCGTCCTCATAAACCTTTGCACTAGGAATTTCTCCTGCAATTATTTTACAAAACAAGCAATCCATCTTAAGCACTCCTTATTTCAGAAATTCGTTTGCAATACTTTCAAGTGACTGCAAAGCTTCATCAATCATATAATTCTTACCAATACCAGCCATAGCACTGTCAGGACGTCCGCCGCCCTTACCGCCAGTTATAGCAGCAATCCTCTGAACAATCTTACCAGCATGAGCACCCTTATTAACAGCTTCAGTTCCGCATACGCAATAAAGTGTACCCTTATCATCAGCAACCCCAGCAAATACTGCAACAACATCCTGTGTCTGCTCCTTAACCTTGTCACCAAGCTGTCTTAGCATATCTGGGCCAGTACCGTTAAGAAGTGCTGAAATCACCTTAACTCCGTTAATTTCCTTAGCATTTTCAAACATTCCAGCAAGCTGATTTCCAGCAAGCTGCTGATTCAATCTCTGGATTTGTCTATCCTTTTCCTTTAACTCTTCAGCAATAGAATAGCAACGCTCTGCAATCTTAGCTGGGTTTGCAATCTTCAAAACAGCTGCTGCTTCTGAAATTGTACTTCTGAATTCGTTTATAAGTTCAAGAACACCATTACCTGTTACCGCTTCAATACGTCTTACACCAGAAGCAACTGAGTTTTCAGAAACAATCTTGAAAAGACCGATGTTTGAAGTGTTCTTAACGTGAGTACCACCACAGAATTCAATTGAATCTCCGCCGATATCAACTACTCTTACAACATCTCCATATTTCTCACCGAAAAGTGCCATTGCTCCAAGCTTTCTTGCTTCGTCAATATTCATTTCCTTAGTTACTACTTCAATACTTTTAAGAATCTGATCGTTTACAATGTTCTCAATCTGGAAAAGTTCTTCAGGAGTTACCGCACTGAAATGTGAGAAGTCAAATCTGCATCTTTCAGCATTTACAAGCTGTCCTGCCTGATGAACATGTTCACCAAGAACGCTTCTGAGTGCAGACTGAAGAATATGTGCAGCAGTATGGTTTCTCATTGCTGACATTCTCTTTTCAACATCAATTTCTGCAAGCATAGAATCATTCTTATTAATGCTTCCCTGCTCCACTGCACCAAAGTGAAGGAAATGTCCGTTTTCAGTTTTAGTTGTATTGTAAACGGCAAATACAACACCCTCTGCATTGATTTCACCAGTATCTGCTGCCTGACCACCACTCTCAGCATAGAAAGGAGTTTTATCAAGAATAATAACTGCTTCCTGTCCTTCTGAAATAGTGTCTACTGACTTACCATCAACAAAAATTGAAAGAACCTTAACGTCATCTTTAAAGCCAGTATATCCTGTAAATTCTGTTGCTGGAACGTCGATTGAAGCAGTACTGTCATCACTCCATGAAGTCTTAACCTTTGATGCTCTGTCGCTTCTCGCCTTTAGCTTCTGCTCTTCCATGCATTCCTTAAAACGCTTTTCATCAACATCAATACCCTTTTCAGCAGCGATTTCCTTTGTTAAATCAAGTGGGAATCCATAAGTATCACTAAGCTTAAATGCATCATCACCAGAAAGAATATTTTTAACTTCTCCTGTTGAAATCTTATCAATAAACTGATTTAAAAGCTCTGTTCCCTTGTCAATTGTCTTAGCAAAGCTTTCTTCCTCATGCTTGATAATTGTCTTGATTAGTTCTCTCTTTTCATCAAGTTCAGGATAAGCAGATTTATTTTCATTTATTACAACGTCACAAACCTTATAAAGGAAAGGCTCACTAACGCCAAGCATCTTACCATGTCTTGCAGCTCTTCTAAGAAGTCTTTTCAGAACATAGCCTCTGCCTTCATTTGCAGGTGTCATACCATCGCCAACCATGAATGTTGTACTTCTGATATGGTCTGTTATAACACGAAGTGAAACGTCTGTATTTTCGTCCTCTTTATACTTGACGCCTGCAATTTCACAAATTTTATCCATAATATTTTTAACTGTGTCAACTTCAAAAAGATTATTAACATTCTGCATCATACAAGCAAGTCTTTCAAGTCCCATACCTGTATCAATATTAGGATGCTCCATACGCTCATAGTTGCCCTTGCCGTCACTGTCAAACTGGCTGAATACAAGATTCCATACTTCAACGAACCTGTCACACTCACATCCAACCTTACAATCAGGTGAACCACAACCGTTCTCGTCGCCTCTGTCAACATAGATTTCTGAACAAGGTCCGCAAGGCCCTGAACCATGCTCCCAGAAGTTATCTTCCTTGCCGAGTCTTGTCATATGGTCAGGAGCAACATTCATGTGCTTTGTCCAAAGATCATAAGCTTCGTCATCATCTTCATAAACAGAAACATGAAGCTTTTCAACTGGAATTTCAAGAACCTCTGTAAAGAATTCCCATGCCCATTCAATCGCTTCAATCTTGAAATAATCTCCAAAAGAGAAGTTTCCAAGCATTTCAAAATATGTACCATGTCTTGCAGTTTTTCCAACACGCTCAATATCAGGTGTTCTGATACATTTCTGACAAGTTGTCACTCTCTTATTAGGAGGAACAGCCTGTCCCAAGAAAAACTTCTTTAACGGTGCCATACCTGAATTTATCAGTAAAAGACTGTTATCGCCCTGTGGAACAAGTGATGCACTTGCCATTCTTGTATGATTTTTACTTTCAAAAAATGAAAGATACATTTCTCTGAGTTCGTTAACTCCATACCATTTCATAAATAAAATCTCCATTCTAATTGATAAGCATTATTGTTCAGACTATAAAAGCCCCCGTCCGCAAATATGGGACGAAGGCTCGTGGTACCACCCAAAATTCAAAAGCATAAATTTATGCTTTCCTCTTGTTTTCCTTAACGCAGAAAATACGTCCGCCTTTCAGCAAAAAGCTCAAGGGTAGCACTTGCATTTCAAACGAAAGCTTTCACCATCCGCTTTCTCTCTAAAGATTGAATCATGCACTTATTCCTGTCACAGCCAAAAAACAATATTCCATTAATATTATACCAAATACGCATAAAAACGTCAATCTTTTTTTCACAAAAAAGCAGAAATTTTGCAAAGAAATAATTGTTCTGTACAAATTATATAATTTATTTGATTTTAACCATAAATATCAGTAATTCTCTCAGCGATTTCCTTGAAAATTGGTGATGCACATTCATTTCCGTATCCGCCATCCTCACACAAAACCGTCACGGCATATTTCGGACTTGAAAGCGGAAAATATCCAGTAACCCACCCATGACAAAGTTCTTCACCATCATCACCAAAGCGACCTGTCTGAGCCGTAGATGTTTTACCAGCGGCGTGTGTATTTGATGGTCTGGCATTTGAATTCAGATTCTTATCAACAGCCGCTATCATAAGATCCTGAACTCTAAAAGCCGTTTGTCTGTCAAATACCTCAGAATATTTTATATCATCTTCATTTACAATTGTTTCACCATCACGAGTAATACCTCTTACAAGTCTTGGAACATAAAGCCTACCCTCATTTGCAATTGCCGCTGTGAATGCACATATCTGAACTGGTGACGCAGTAAGCTTTCCCTGCCCGAATGACATATTCGCCTTTTCAGCTGGGACACTCAAATCCTCTAGTGTCTGCAAATTACCTCCAGACGCTGTTATACCTGTTGCAAGTGAAACGCTTCTTCCAAACCCCATTCGCTGCGAAACCTTTATCATAATATTATCATCAATGTGCTTCGACAATTCAATGAAGTATGGATTGCATGATTCCGCCATTGCACCAGTCATATCAAGAACACCATGTCCAAGCAGATTGTGGCATCTGAACGGCTGTCCGCTTATCTCAGTTACACCCGTACAGTTATATGAAAAGCTTTCATCAATCCCCTGCTCAAAAGCAGCTAATGTTGTAACAAGCTTAAAAATCGAACCAACGTTATATGCATAAAGACAGCGGTTTATAAGCGGAGAATTTTCATCAGTTACTGCCTCAGACAAAGTGTCCATATTATACGATGGAAAGCTTGCCATACCAAGTATATCTCCCGAATTGATATCCATGACAACTACTGCACCCTTTTTCATTCTACTTCCGGCAAGCTCACATATTGCCTGTATATATTTATCAAGTGTCAGAACAACTCCGTCAGTCAGCTCCGCACCTTGATTTATATCCTTTCCAAGCCCGTCCATAACATCGCCCCAGCCGTCAACGTTGTATGTCACCGAATTTTCCGATACAGTACTTCTCAAAAATTCATCATAAGCCGATTCAATCCCTGTAACTCCGCCGCCCTCGTCGGTATAGCCAACAACGTGCTGTGCAAGCTGATTTTCGCTATTTCTAAGAGGCACTTCAAATACAGTTATATCGCTGCATTTAAAATTCTTTTTTGTCACTTCACAAATAAAAGGCTTGCCATAAACAATATTTGCGTGATAGCTTTCCAGATCCTTTACAAAGGGTAAAATTTCTTCTGCCGCCTGCGATGTCGGATTTATTACGGCGTAATATGCTGTTGTGTTATTTACTAGTGGGTCAAAGTTTGTGTCATAGATATTTCCAAAAGTATGCCCGACTGTAAGCGTATATGTTCCCTGTGATTTTGCAGCGGCATAATACTGTGGATTTTGTACAATCATATAAAGTCGCATATAGAGCAGCGAGAAAATAAACATCAGCGTACAGCCGAGTATTGTAAGACGTTTATACATAGAAAATCCCTCCCAGTTTTATTATTACCAACTGAAAGGGAAAAAATCAATTTTTATTAAAAACTATTTCGATATCACCATCAACAAACCCTGCTCCAACAGCACTTACTGATTTCAGAACTCCCGAATATTTACCGCATTCAAGATACTTTTTTATACATTCAATAATTTTATCCAGAGCCACTTCCCAATTTTCCAATTCGTCATCAATATCAATATAGCATATATCTTCCTCTGACGAATAAACTTCACTGCAAGCCCATTCGTTATCATCTTCATCAAATTCATCTGAACCGATTAGCTGAATATCATAAGTTTCCTCTCCCTCGTATAGGTTAAAGTTAGAACCTGTCTTCACAAGAACGTGCACGGATTTTTCAGGCATAATTTCGTCGCAGACAAGGCAAAAATCCGTAGGAATGCTTGCGCCTTTCAAGGATTTTTAACGAAGTATACGGGGAAATTTGCCGAAAAGACGTGTGCTTATGCTTGTGAAGACAGGTTCTTATATGCAACAATGCTTTCTGGCTGATTATCAAGTGGTAAATTATCAAGCCACTTTTCAATTTTTTGGTACATAATTTAAATTCTCCTATCAAATATCTTCTAATATAACAGTAAAAGGCCCATCGTTTAGCAGTTCAACCTTCATATCTGCTCCAAAAACACCCTTCTCAACTATTGGTATATGTTTTTTACATTCACTCACAAAGTATTCATAAAGTCTGTTAGCTTCATCTGGTTTACCAGCATTTACAAAGCTTGGACGGTTTCCCTTACGACAATCAGCATAGAGGGTAAACTGAGAGATAACAAGCAATGAACCGCCAACATCGGAAAGTGAAAGATTAATTTTATCATTTTCATCCGAGAAAATTCTCATTTTAACAATTTTATTCACAAGCCTGTCAGCATCTGCTTCTGTGTCATCATGCCCAACTCCAAGAAAAACAAGGAAGCCTTTTTCAATCTTTCCTTTTATCTCATCATCGACCTTAACAGATGCATTTGAAACTCTTTGTACGACTGCTTTCATAAACGTCCTCCTAATTTTTTGTTGCCGTTCGGCGGTGACAGTTAACTAACTATTGCTCCACCAATTAAACATTAACAAATATTGACGGCAATGTTTAGTTGGCGGAGCAATATATGCAAAGCGAAGCGAAAATAGTTATATTTCCCCGTCAAGAATAAATCTCCACGGTTTATTTATCCATTCTTCACCAGCATAATTAATACCCACACGCTTTGCAGTTTTTATATTAAATCTCTTTCCATCATCCTCAATCCAAATCCTCGGATTTCCCGTAAAGCTTTCGCCATTAAAGCTTTTGTCAACCTCAAGCCGCTTCGTAAGCTTTGCAGGGCCTTCAAAATTTTCACCTGCTCTGAATAGAACCCCCTGTGGCTGATCCTTTTCACCGCTTATAATATTCATAAGCCAATGTATTCCGTAGCAAAGATAAACATAAATAATTCCACTTTCATGATAAAGCAATTCTGTTCTCGGTGTTCTGCCTTTGGAAGCATGGCAAGCTTTATCCTCCGTCCCCCTGTAAGCCTCGGTTTCTGTAATTCTGATACGAATTTCTTCACCGTTATCAAGTCGCCTTACAAGTATTTTCCCTATTAAATCAGGAGCTAAATCAAGACAATCCTTATGAAAGAAATCATTTTCCAATATCATTTCAAAAGCCTTTCTGCAATTTCTAAATCGGGTTTCACATACAATGTTTTATTATTTGAGAAAATAACCATTCCCGGTTTTGAGCCTACTGGCTTCTTAACAAATTTATCAAGACAATAATCAACCGGAACCTGTGCCGAATCCTTTGCCTTGCTATTTACAGCAGCAATAATTGCCGCTTCTTCAACTGTACTATCTGGTGGGGTTTCACCGTTTGTAACGATAATAACATGAGAACCAGCTATATTATGAGTATGCAGCCACATATCAGTTTTAGCCGCTGTTTTTAGTGTAAGCTTATCATTTTGCTTATTATTTCTTCCAGCAAGTATTGTAAAGCCATCACTAGAAATATATTCATAAGGAGGCAATCCCTTAGGAGGCTTTCCTTTAAGTCTGACAGCACGAATATAGCCTTGTTCTGCAAGCTCCATCCTTAATTCATTGACATCATTTTCACTTTCAGCTCTTGTAAGTGCATCAAAAACACTGTCAATATATTCAAGCTCTTCCTCACCTAATTTTATTTGTTCTGCAAGCTTTTTTTCAGCTGTAACAGACTTTCGATAATTTAAATAATATTTCTGTGCATTCTGTGACGGAGAAAGTCTTGAATCAAGCTTAATTTTAATTACAGGGCATTCCTCATCGTAAAAATTTTCAAGGCTTATACTTTCATCGCCTTTATTCATTCTATAAATGTTTGCTGAAAGAAGGTCTCCCATAAGCTTCATATGATCCTTTTTATCGCACTCCTTCAGTTCTTCCTTCTGGTTTGCAAGTCTTTTAGTAATTCTTTCAGAGGTGTTCACAAGAAGCCTGAAAAGGTCATTGGCACGCTGTTTTAATCTTGATACTCTGTCACGCTGTGCATAGAAATAATCAAGTAAATTGCTTGCACTATCAAGTTCCTTTGTAACCATAAGTGCACCATATTGCGAAAGTCTTATAAAAGAAAAGTCCTTTAGCATTCCATCTCTGTCAGAAACTGCAGTGTAACAATTTTCACCTGAAAGGAGAGAATTTTTCGACTGCATAATTGCAAAAACCAATCTATCTGTCATATCGCAATTAAGCTCATCAGAACGCATTTCTTCGCCCCTCGAGGTGTAGAACGCCCATTCTCTTGCAAGAACTGGTGAAACGCCCTCAAACACGCTTATAATGCCCTTAGAAAGCTCCGCAGATTTCATTTTTCCCAAAGCTTTTCTAATATCATCTTCATTTGAATCAACAAAAGATATTCTGTCATCTCTTGGCGGCATCTCATATGCAATCCCAGGAAGTACAAGACGTTCTCTTGACATATCCTCATCAACTCGCTTGATACTGTCAATTACTCTGCCATCATTGCCTATTACAATCAAGTTAGAGTACTTGCCCATAATTTCACAAGCAAGAGTTATAGTAACAGGATCACCAAGCTCATTTGTGCAATTAAAATCGAAAAACAGAATTCTTTCAAGACCGTCCTGACGAATATCAGCAAGCTTTCCCCCACCAAGATGCTTTCTCAAAAGCATACAAAACATTGGCGGTGACATAGGGTTATCAACCTGAGTTGTTGTAATATGAACTCTCGCACTGCTCGCAGACGATGATATAAGAAGCTTAGAAACACCTTGAAACGTCCTGAATGAAATGATTATTTCTTCTCTTGAGGGCTGATGAATTTTATCGATACGTCCACCAATAAGTGTTTTTAATTCTTGTTTTACTGCATATAAAAAAGCTCCATCTAATGCCATTATTTTTCACCTTATTTCCTATAAACTAGTATTTTAAATTCAATTGTTGTTTCAAGTTTATCTAATTGTTCAAGCTTAATTTTGTCATCTGGTTTTGTATTATAATAATACGGTGTCATAGTAAAAAGACTAGCTATATCTTCTTTTGAATCAATCATTATTTTTTCAGCAGGTACATCAAAAGCTTCTTCAAGTTTAAATCCGTCAAGTGCATAATCCTTAACCTGATTTTCGTAAGGGTTTTCGTATAAAACGCTCTTGAGTTCCCAAAGATGCTTTTTGTCTGGTATCACCATAAAAAATACTCCGTCTTTTTTAAGCACACGCTTAAATTCTTCAAGACAAAGCGGAGAAAATACCGAAACAACCGAACTCATGCTCTTATCTGCAACAGGAATATGAAAAACGCTGGCTGCTGCATATTCAATTTCACTATTGACAATTTTAGCTGCAAAATCCACAGCGTTTTTCGAAATGTCAATGCCAACGGCATTGACAGATAAACCATTTTCCAGAAGTGAAGCAACAATCTTTTCTGTATAGTACCCCTCACCACATCCTGCATCAAGCAAGCTTACATTTCCCTTAGAATATTTACAGACAATACGGCAAAGATTATCCGCCAGATTTGAATAATATCCATGGCTTAAAAAATCTCTTCTCGCCTTCACCATAAGCTTATTATCGCCTGGAAACTTCGAATTCATTTTATCTGATGTCAGAAGATTTACATACCCACTCTTAGCTTTATCAAAACAATGATTTTTAACACATCTATATGTTTTATCGTTTAGTTCAAGATTTCTAGCACATACAGGACATGAAAGCATACTTTTATACATACTCTACAGGATCTCCATTCATTTCAGACATAACAAATTCAACATTTGGAAAATCTGCTGCAAGCATTTTACAAAGAGTTTCCATTCCAGGATTTTCAGTATGATAATGTCCACAATCAAAAACTGAAATCCCAAGTCTTTTTGCCAACAGCCATTTATCATGACGTACTTCAGCAGTAATATATGCATCAGCACCCAGTTCAGCAGCTTTCTTAATAAAATCACTGCCACTTCCTGTACAGACAGCAACAGTTCTGATAGGCATTTCAGTATTATTATACTTCAAAGAAGTACAACCTAAAGCATCTCTAAGTTTAAATGCCAATTCACTTGGAGTATATTCTCTGTCAGCCAGACAGAATGCGCCAAAACCTAAAGGCATTTCACCATCTTTAACAACTTCAAGCGTTCCAAATGTTTTTGTAAAGCCCAACATATTTATTAATACGTCATTCATACCACCTTCTGCTATATCCCAAGGTGTATGGGTACAAATTGCAGAAATACCGTTTTTCATAAGCTTAAACGAAGGCTCATTTTCATTAATGCTTTTAAGAGGATGAAAAATAACCGGATGATGCGATATAACAAGCTCTGCACCTATCTCAGCCGCCTCATCAGCAACCTCAGCAGTTATGTCAAGTGTTACAAGAACCTTGTTTACACGTCGTTCTGACGAGCCTACAAGCAATCCTGAATTATCCCATTGTGGTTGTAGTGAAAAAGGTGCAATTTTATCTATGTAATTATAAATTTCAGAAATTGTATTCATTTTACCCTCCAGAATCTGCATAAGCTTATCGGCAGATCTTTTAAATTCAAAAGCCTCATCATCCTTACCAGCTTTTGTAAGACCAATTGAAATATTATTAATTTTCTCAAATTGTTTTAAAATGTAAAGCCTGCCGTCCTCAGTTTCATAATCAATTCTTCCGATATTTTCTGCAACAAATCCGATATCAAATTTATTACCTGTATAAACAGCATTAATAACTGTATATAAAAAACGCTCATGACTAACTGCTTTTTCAGCTTTTATTTC
>JAVBRC010000203.1:0-5041 GCA_031548405.1 Oscillospiraceae bacterium
ATTTAATATACTTGATGTTATTGCTAAAATAATATTTATGTTTGAAAAACAAATTGAAGAAAAAAATATAAAGATTTTAATCATTAATTATCCAGAAATTGCAGTATTCGGTGATAAAATTTTATTACATCAGGTTTTCTATAATCTTATTGAAAACGCAATCAAGTTTGTTGATGAAGGTGGTTGCATATCAATTTCTGCTAAATATTCATTTGAAAATATACTTTTTCAAATTAAGAATACTGGAAATGGAGTACCTCAAAAGGATTTAGCACACGTTTTTGACAGATTTTTTAAATCAGATTATTCAAGAAGTGACAATCCAGACGGAATTGGTTTAGGACTTTCAATCGTCAGAAAATTTGTTAATCAACATAATGGACATATAACAATAAGCAGTGAAGAAGGCAGTTTTACAGAGTTTACACTTACCTTTCCAAAGGATTTTGTTATTAAATAAGGAGTGGCGATATGACTGAAAATAATGATTTATTTGAAAATGATACCCAACAAGAATATAAAGAACTGGAACAAAACAATACAGAATTAAACGAACCACTGGAAAATGAAACAAACAGCTCAGAAAGTACAATGAATTATTTATATAGAGATAACTTTGGTGTAAAATCTGATTTTAATATTCAACAGACTTCATCACCTCAGAAAAAAAGATACGTTGCAATCATCGCATTACTTATTCTTATATTTATGATGATTTCTGCATTGACTGTTTACTGTATATATACTGATATTCAAGATGGAAGTGTTGCTTTCATTGAAAGAAATAATATAGAAGTTGATAACATTCCTCTTGAACTTTATAACAAGCCTGAGAGTGATAAAGATATAAAATATGTTGATGATAATGGAAAGTATACAACCGAGGGCTTGGCGGAATATATCAGACCACAAATTGTCGAGATATATACCTATAACAGCTCTGCTCCAGAAGTTGTTATAGCCAGTGGTTCGGGTGTAATTATATCTGAAGATGGATATATTGTTACGAATACTCATGTATTAAGCGGCGATGTATATGCAGGTGAAGATGATAAGAGCATGATTCCAGATAAATATGTTGTAAACACTTACAACGACAAGCAATATGAAGCTGTTATTATCGGACGTGATGCTAAAACAGATATTGCTGTTATAAAAATTGAAGCTGCCAAGCTGCCTACTGCTGTTTTAGGCAATTCAGATAAAACAGTTTTAGGGGAACAAGTTGTTGCAATTGGAAATCCTGCTGGTCTTACAGGTTCGATAACAAACGGTATCGTATCAGGCTTGAATCGTAAAATAAGAGCGGATTCAACTGGTTTTGAAATGGATTGTATTCAGACAAATGCTGCGATTAGTCCGGGAAATTCAGGTGGTGCTTTAGTTAATATGTATGGTCAGGTTATTGGTATAACATCTTCTAAGTATGTTAATTCAAGCTATGAGGGACTTGGCTTTGCAATAACAATAAATGAGGCAAAACCAATTATTGAAGAACTTATTTCAAATGGCTATATAGGCGGAAGAGTTAGAATTGGTATCACATTCTATCCGACAGATATTGAATATGCCCGTTCCCTTTTCAAGGAAAGGTACGGACGTGATCTTCCGTTAAAGTTAGAAGGTCTTTGGATAACAGACATCAGCGACGAATGTGATGTTTCAAATACTGAGCTGAAGGCTGATGACTTCATTCTTACTGTGAACGGTAAAAAGGTTTGTAATTATGACAATATGAACGCTGCTATCGAAGGTCTAAAGGGCGGAGATACAGTTAAGGCAGAGTGTGCCAGAATTGATGATGATATGAATATTTCATATTTTGAAGTTGAATTTAAACTTATGGAGGATACCTCCGGAAATTTTTAAGAGGTGTGTAATGAAGTATACAAATCCAGTTTTAAAGGGATTTTATCCTGATCCAAGTGTTTGCTTTGCAAACGGGAAATTTTATATGGTATGCAGTAGCTTTCAATATTTTCCAGGAGTGCCGCTCTTTGAAAGCGATAATCTTGTAAACTGGACTCAGATTGGTCATGTTCTGACAAGAAAAAGTCAGATTATGCTTGAAAAGATTAATAGTAGTGGTGGCGTTTTTGCACCGACAATACGTTATAATAACGGCAGATTTTATATGGTGACAACAAACGATACTACTCATCAGAATTTTTATGTTTATACTGATGATATTTACGGCGAATGGTCTGAACCTATTAACGTTGATCAGGGAGGAATTGATCCGTCACTTTATTTTGAAGATGACAAGGTTTATTTCATGAGTAACGGTAGTGATGATGAAGGCGTTGGCGGTGTTGTTCAATGTGAAATAGAAATTGAAACTGGAAAGAAGCTTTCTGCGAGCAAGTGTATCTGGCAGGGCTCAGGTGGACGTTATCTTGAAAGTCCTCATATTTATAAAATAAATGGATTTTATTATCTGATGGCAGCTGAGGGCGGAACAGAATATGGGCACATGGTTACATACGCCAGAAGTAACAGCGTTTGGGGAGAATTTGAAAATTATCCTTGTAACCCAGTGCTTACAAACAAAAATAAAGCACCATATATAATTCAGGGCATTGGTCATGGGGATTTAATTCAGGACAAAAATGGCAATTGGCATATTCTTAGTCTTGGATTCAGACAGACTGATATATGGATGCCTTATCATAACTTAGGCAGAGAAGTATTTCTAACACCTGTAAAATTTCACGATAATGGTTGGTTTACTGCCGGAAAAGACGGCACAACCGACGAAAGTTATGAAATTTCAGGGGATTTTGAGCAGGAGAAAAACTCGCTCTACACTTTTGAAAACACTGACTGGAATAATGATTGGTGTTATTTACGTCACCCGCATAATGAAAATTATAAGCTTTCAGACACTGCAACTCTTCATGGTAGTAACGTAACTCTTGATGAAGCTGATTCACCTACATTTATAGGAATAAGACAGAGAGATTTCTTTGGTGAGCTTTCATGTACAGTTAAAATTGACAGTGGTGAAGCTGGAATTACAGCTTATATGTGCGAGGACGAGCATTACGAGATTTTACTTAGAAAAAACGGCGAGCAGACAGAAGTCGCTCTTCGTTTGAATATAGGCGGTATAAAGCATATTCAGAATACGCTTTCGATTAATTCTGATGAAGCTTTGCTAATTATAAAAATGGACAATTACAATTACAACTTTTTTGTACGCTATGAGGAAAAGGAACATTGCCTTGGAAGTGGACAGGCTAAGTATCTCACTAGTGAAGTTTCTGGTGGATTTACTGGGGTTGTTCTTGGCCTTTATGCGGTTGGAGAGAATATTGCTTGCTTTACTGATTTTAGATGCGAGTATAAATAAATTCATAAAAAATAGCTACCAGTGTAATTACTGATAGCTATTTTTATTGTCTGTATTTCATTATGCGGTATTGCCTTAAATCAGTGTTACCTTAAACCTTATAATACCAAAAGCAATCAATTTTTCTTATTTTTCAAATAGACAGACAAATGTCCTGATAATGTGCTATAATATAAGAAATTGGAGGTATCAATTATGGAATATGATAAAAACGAGAGAATGCTCGAGCTATTTTTTAAAGCTATGAAAGGTGAAAAAATTTCAGTAAAGGATACTGCTATGGAATATGGCGTATCAACTAAGAGTATTAGTCGTGATATTAGTGATATTCAAATGTTTTTTTCTGAACATAGAGAATTAACAAATAATGCCGAGCTTGAATATTCATACCAAACAAAATCTTATGTATTAAAAAGTGACGATTTTCTTATGAACAAAGAACTTTTCGCTCTAGTTAAGGTAATGCTCGGGAGCCGTTGTTTTAGTAAGGAAGAGGTACTGACAATAATTTCAAAGCTGAAACGTGTTACAACCGACCACGAAAAGTTTGAAAATATTATCCGAAAAGAAATATACCACTATCATGAAGTAAAGTCGGATTGCAAAAATGTCATTGATAATATTTGGAAATGCATTCGGGCGATCGACGAAAAACGAACCATTACTATAACTTATTATAAAATGAACCGTGATGAAGTTAAACGCAAAATTAAACCAGTTTCTATAATGTTTAGTGAGTTTTACTTTTATTTGATCGCATATATGGCTGATGATGAAAATTACAAGGCGAAATATTTTAGAATAGACCGAATTTCTACTATTACAGAACATAGGGAACAATTTAAGCTTGAAAGAAAGTATGACTTTGATGAAGGCGATTTACGTGAAAAGAATCAATTCATGTTCCCAGGTGATAACATACGAATTCGTTTCGAGTTTTCAGGACTTTCATTACAGGCAATTCTCGACAGGCTTCCGACTGCAAAATTAATTGAAAAAAACGGAAATAAAAACATCGTTGAAGCAGAAGTGAATTACGGAAGAGGAATTATAATGTATCTTCTTTCACAAGGCTCGTGGGTTAAAGTTCTTTCACCTACCTGCTTGATTGATGATATGAAAGAAGAAATAAATAAAATGAAACAGGTTTATGAATAATGTAATTATAAAGAAAGATTCCACAGACATCACGCAATCTCACTGTCCAAATTATACAGAAATGCCACAGCTTCACCCTGTGGCATTTCTAATTTAACTTCAAATCTCATATATTAATATTGAGTATCTACAATAAACCAGATTTAAAAAAAGGATGCCATGTGCGGAAAAGAAAGAGTCGTTAATGTGAATACATTAAATCTCCAGTTCGTCAATTATGTCAACTGGTTCAATCACCATATAATTCATTGCGTACTTGATAACTTCTCAATAGTCCAATATCGACTCATTCACTTATAGGCAACCCTGTACATAATGCACCTAACAGTTTGTGTGGTATGTGAGCTTTCTGACCAAGTGCTTTTTTGAGAAGATACTCACAAAGCGAATGGGCAGATTGTCAAGTCAAGTGCAACAAAAAATTTCAGCTGGAGAACAAAGGTCAAGAACCTTACGAGGACGTTCATTAATCAGTAAAGTAGCTTCAGCAATCTCTTCATCAGAAATCTTATGAAAATCACAACCCTTCTG
>JAVBRC010000207.1:0-20018 GCA_031548405.1 Oscillospiraceae bacterium
TCTCATGGAACTCTCGAAAAATAATTTTAAATAATAATCGAACCTCCTATGGCTGATTACCATAGGAGGTTCGTTTTATTATGTGATTATTAATTTTGCTTCTTTTTTCTGGAAGCTCTGATTACAATACCTGATGACAACATTGCAACAAATAGTAGTATAATCCTATTATCACTATCACCTGTTTTTGGTGAACTTTGAGACGAAGAAGATGATGAATTTGACGTATTATTACCATCTCTATTTATAGTAGTATGCGATGAATTATCTCCATTACCTCCACCATTATTGGAAATATTAGTCAAGGAATCATCGATGGATGTTCTTGTGCGACTTGCATTATTATTTAGAACATCTGAAAGATCCAGCGTTGTAGTTCCATTTTTTTCACTCGTCATAATAGGTTTTGTGGTAGTTTTTGTTGATTTAGTTACCTTTGCAGTAGTCTTTTTAGTTACTGTTGAAGATGTAACCAACAATGTTGTTATCGTTGTGGTTTTAGTTGTTATCTGAGTATACGTTGTAGTACTTACCGTCGTAATACTTGTTGTGGTTACAGCCGTTGTTGCCATTGTATTTATCGTTGTAATACTTGTTGTGATTGTAGTAGTTACCTTGGTTACTGTAGTTTGTGTCTGGCTGATTGTCGTTGTAACCTTTTGTGTTGTTGGCTGAGTATACGTTGTAGTACTTACTGTAGTAATACTTGTTGTGGTTACAGCCGTTGTTTGTGTTGTGCTTATAGTTGTAACCTTTTGGGTTGTCGGCTTAACATCGGTTGCAGTAGTCACTGTAGTGCTTACAGTTGTGCTCACCTTTGTTACGCTTGTTGTTTCTGATGTCGTCACCGTGGTTTCAACTTCACTTGTTGTTGTTACCTCTTGCGTTGTCGGTTGAGTATAAATTGTAGTGCTTACTGTTGTATTCTCCGTTGTTACGCTTGTTGTTTCTAATGTCGTCACCGTGGTTTCAACTTCACTTGTTGTTGTTACTTCTTGCGTTGTCGGTTGAGTATAAATTGTAGTGCTTACTGTTGTAAAACTTGTTGTTGTTACTGTAGTGCTTACTTCCGTACTCTCCGTTGTTACGCTTGTTGTTTTTGACGTTGTAACTGTAGTTTCAACTTCACTTGTTGTTGTTACCTCTTGCGTTGTTGGCTTAACGTACGTTGTTGTTACCGTTGTGCTCACTGCCGTAATCACCGTTGTTACGCTTGTTGTTTCTGATGTCGTCACCGTGGTTTCAACTTCACTTGTTGTTGTTACTTCTTGCGTTGTCGGTTGAGTATAAGCTGTAGTTGTCACTGTAGTACTTTCAGTTGTAATCACCGTTGTTACGCTTGTTGTTTCTGATGTAATCACCGTGGTTTCAACTTCGCTTGTTGTTGTTACCTCTTGAGTTGTTGGCTGAGTAAACTCAGTCGTACTAATCGATGTAATACTTGTAGTTTCAGTTGCTGTTTCAGTAGTAGTATCTGTTGTTGTTACTGTTGTTGTAACAGTAGTTTCAACGGTAGTTACTGTTGTTTGCTTTGTAGTTGTCACTACTGGTACAACTGGCTTTAGTTTATTTGTAATTACAAATCCATCAGTTGCATTACCAGTTACAGTGGCTGTATATGTACCAGGTACATTTGTTTCTCTCACTGTATAAGTAATTTTTTGACCATTTGCATTTAAATAAATATCATCACTATCCCAAGTATATTCCCAATTATTCAGTGCATTTAAAGTTACTGTTGAACCGCACTTTGTATTATTAGCATAAAGCTGTACAGAAACCGAGCTTGGTCTGTTTGAATCAGTTGCATCAGACCATACCTTCTTTACAGAAACAGATGTAGTATCTGGTTCATGCTTATTAGTAATTTCTATGACATTATCATCATCCATCGCTTCATAAGTTGCAGTATAACCCGCAACATCAGTTTCCGCTATAGTATAAACTATTTTCTCACCTGATTTGTTATACTGCGGAACATTTGCCCACTCAGCGTTTGTAACACTACCGTCTGATTTCACAGTACAAGTATGCTTCCAGCTTTCATCTTCATAACTACCCCACTTTAGCGATAGCTCAATAGATTCTGGACGAACACCGTCACGATTATTATCATCATCCCAAGCCTTAGTTGCTTCTACTGTTATTGTCTTTAGCGTATTAGTTATTTTACTGCCAGTTTTCTTATATTCTTCTGTCTTTATAAATCCATTAAGTCCAGTTGTTTCTACTGCACGATACTTATATTCAGAACCATTCTCCTGATATTTTGGAAGTTTTTCAAATTCATGTTTCCAATCACCAGTTTTGTTCAACGAAGCCTCTGAAAGATAATTCACCCAAGTATCACCATCTTCGCTTCTTTGCAATTGCACCTTAACGCTTGATGGACGTACATCGAATTTATCATTATAATCTACCCAGACTTTTTCAACTGGATATGACGTAACAGGGAGTTGATTTGTAATTGTAACAGAAGAGAAAGCGCCATCATTTCCACTCAAATAAGTTTTGGTCTGTGAACTTTGCTGATAACCATATTTAAGCGGACTAGTTTCTGTAGCTACATAAGTAAGCTCATTCCCGTCCTTGTCATAGGTTGGTAATCCAGTAAATGTAACACCTGCTGAGTTATCTTTTGAAATTGTCTTACTCTGGCTATATCCTGTTTTAGTACAAGAAAGAGTCACTTCAACATCATGATGAACATTTTCAATGCATCCGTTATCATCCCATGATTTTTTTATCGTTATGCTTCTTGTTTGCAACGTGTTAGTAACAACAATCTTACTATCATTGTCTACACCAGTTTTTACCTCGTTAGAGTATGTTGCAGCGTACCCCTTAACAGGTGTTTCAGTAACAAAATATTCAATTTCATAAGAAGTTCCATTGTTAGTAGCTGTACCTGTAGGATTCACCTTAACTGGAAGATCATCAAATGCCGCTGTTGACGTTAATGTTTTTTTGAAAACATAATTCGCTGGCAATAACTTTTCAACGTCTGATTTATCTATATTCCCACTGTAACCCTTATATTTCCAAGACAATTCAACTTCAATCACTGCTGGATCTGGTCTGGTAAAGCCTGAATAAACCTTACCATCTACTGTATCTGACCATGTTTTTTCAATAGTCAATGATTTTTTCATTGGAGTATAGGTGTTTGTGAAAGTATAGGTTATTATACCACCCTCATCAATGCTTGAGCTGCTGCTATAATCGTCAATTGCATCCTCAGTTATTTCATATGTGTATGCGCCACCGTCCGGAGCAACAATTGGCATATTTTCCCATATCGCTTTCCAATTATTTGCGGATGTTGCAGTTTTAGTAAACGTTGCTGATGTAGCGTTGTTTTTTTTCTGTATCAAATTAAATTTGACATCAGTACGTTTACCATCTTGGTTTCTATTGTCAGCCCATGCCTTTTGAGCAACGTAAGAATTCGACACATCTGAAGTAATCAAGTTATTGGTTATAGTAGTTTGACCCGCAGCATTAACATAACTCACTGTATTATCTTTAGTTTTGCCAAAGTCTTCACCAGTCGAATTTTCACCAATTTTAGTTTCTACAACACGATATTCAAGTTTATTGTTACTTATATCATATTTCGGCAGACCAGCGAAAGTATACGAATAACCATCAGTGGTGTCTGTAATTGTTTTATCAAGATTTGTTTCGCCCGACTTAACATCCTGCCAAACCCCACCACTCTTTACTTGAAGCTGAACAGTGTATCCAGTTCTTGTCTTATAATAATTCTCAGTATCATTCCAATTCTTAACCATTTTAAAGTTTACTGTTTGCAATGTATTAGTCAGAGCAAATAGTCCTGCAGCTGTCACGTTATCGGTTGGCACCGCCAATTGTTTGCTGGCGGTACAAGTCCATGAATAACGGTTATTAGCTGAAATCACATTCCCAGTTGAATCACATTCCTCTACTTTATAGTAATACTTTGTAAATGTACCATTTGAAGTATCAGAAGCAAGAGTAGCAATACCATAATCCAAATTTTCTATTTCTGCCTTTGAATCGGAAAGCTTAATAATGCTACCCTCTAATGTTCCAGTTGTAACATCGGCAGCACTTAAAGAAACAGCCGTCCAATTAGAATTATCTGTAGAACAAGATATCTTTACATAAACATTATCTGGACGTAATCCCCAAACATCATTGTTATCGCCGGCCCATGTCTTATTAACAGTCAACTTACCATTAAAACGCTCTGTTCGTGTATTTGTGATTGTAAACCTTTCCGCATTGATATCAGCTGAAGATACATAAGTATATCCATAATCACTCAAGCTTGTAGTTAAACCCTTAGCTTTTATTACAGATAAGTCTTCTGTGACATCGTAGGAAACTGTGTTTTTACTTCCGTTATAATAATACAATGGCAAATAAATATCTTTTTCCCAGGCGGCACTATTTAATAAAGTTTCATTAAAGGTTTCTGATGAAGTCCCAGTTGTTTTTTCTTCAATTGTAACTAAAATTTGATCTGGTCTCAATCCATCGCAGTTAGCGTCATCTTTCCATATTTTTGCAAGTTCAATTTTTTTTGATGGGAACACATTAGTTACTTTAATAGACGCTGCTGTCCAATCAGTATCTTTATTTTTAACAACACCATCATAAGCTACTGTAACTTCATCACCATAATCTTTTTCAACTACAGTATAGGTATATTCAATTCCATTGCTGTTATATTTCGGCAAATCTTTAAATGTATATTTATAGTCATCATCTAACTTTTCACCTGAAAATGTTTTATAAGCTGAACCATCACGCTTCAACTCAAAACTCAATCCCTTAACATAGTTCTCATCAAAATAATATTTATATTCTGATTCATCAAGAACAGCTGGATCACCACTAATATCCTGTCTTGCAAAAGCCTTGGTAATTGTCAAGTTCATTGTATCCAAAATATTATTTAATGTAAGTTCTGTGATTTCAGTATCTGTCAGTTTTCCATATACTGTTTCAGCCTGAAGATAAGCGTTTTTCTTTACTTCAATAACAATATACTTATACTTAGTTGCATCAGGTGCATAAATTGGTAATCCACTTATCGTAACCTTTTTATCACCGTCAATTGCAACTGTAACATCTTTTCCATCAACTTGGATAGAATTCACAAAATTTGCAGTATCAATAACAACTCCTATTTGTTCTTTAATTGCCATTGTTGATGACTGACGATAAAGGTTAAATTTATAATCTTTATTCGGAAAATCTACGTCATTATCCTTATTGTCCCAGTCTTTTTTCACTGTAAGTGAACCTTTAAAATTAGGATCTTCTGGTTTATAAGTATTAGTTAATGTCGCAGAACCTGTAGAATTTTCTACTGTACATTCAAAACCGAGACCAGTTCCAGTCGCTGTTCCTGCTCCAGTAGCATTAACCTCCAGCTTTTCGCCGTCCTTATTTACAAGCGTTTCTGTAACATAGTAAGTATATTCCTCACCATTTGGTGCATATTTTTTCAGTTTTTCAGTAACACCAAATGTGTACTTCCAATCTTCACCACTTGTAAGCTTATGTGTATATTTTTTTTCGTATGTTTTACCGGAAGTAGCACCCTTATATTCCTGATGAAGAGTCAGAACAACCTCTGGAAAAGCACCTTCATAGGCATCCATTCCAAACCACTTTTTTTCAACGGAGAACGAAAACGCTATACCACCATCGTAATTGTTAGTTACAGTAAATCCATTCAGCGTATTAAAATACCCATTAATTGCTTGTTCTTCTAGTGAATAGGTAATTAATGCGCCATTAGCATCATAACGTGGCATGTTTCCAAAGTCAAATGACGAATTACCTTTACTAAGCTCTTTAGTACCTATCAGCTGTTTGTCAGATTCATATTTTAATTTTTTATAAAGAGTAATTTCAGCTACTGGATTATCTTCTGTTTCAAAATCCGTAGGCAAGCCTTTCCAAAGCTTAGTTCCATCAACTTCAACCTCACCTGTCAGTTTATTATAAATAGTCTCTTTATTATAGGCCTTATCAGAATCCTTTCCACTATATGTTGTTTCATAGTTGGTCATTGCCTTTTCAGTAACATAATATATATACTCATAACCATTAGAATCATAGCGATCCAATGCATCAAAGTTATAAGTCCAACTATTTAAAGAGTCGGAACTATCCTTTTCCCAAAGGTAATCCTTATCTACCTGTTTAGGGGTTTCATCTTTTTTTGTATAACGAAAAAGCTTAATATATAAATCTTTTCTTAAGCCTAACGCATTTGAATCATCAATCCATCTTTTGTATACAGTAAAATCTGTTGAAGATTCAAATGTATTTGTTAATGTAATTCCAATCAAGTCATCCGAATGTGCAATTTCGCCAAAATCGTAAGCGTTTTGTACAACACTTACACGACATATATCATTATTACTTCCTAATGTACAAATACCATTTATAACAGGCTGACCATTAATAGCAACCTGCTCAACAGTATAGCTAATAATTTTTCCTTGCTCATCATATTTAGGCATATTTTTGATATAGTATTCTTTTAAATCTGAAGTAATTGGAATTTCAACATCTGCATAATATTCGCCATTCGCAAGAATATTAACTTTAACAGTTTTAATATCGTAATTACCAATTTTCCAATTAAAACCTACTTTAAAATTAATAACACCAATTCTTGTGTTTTTAAATGTCAATGCATTACCCTTAAATTCCTGCTCAACAGCATAATAATGCTCTCCACTTTGATAAACGCCAGTCATATTACTAAATTCTACATTATTTTTTGATTTAATATCATCAGCTATTATTGTACATTCATCATCGTTATATTCCCTTTGAGTTTGAATTAGATTTATCCATTTTCCATCCTCGATTTCAGAAATTGGAGTATAATCTTCAGGGGAGCTTCCACTCATACTTTCTGAGAAATTTTTAGCTTCTTTATTTTGGTTATAATCAAAGCCATCAGCTACTGGAAAATAAGAGAACCATAGATTGTTAGGGTTTAAAGTTACACTTTTTTTATCAGAACCAGCGTCATTTCCAGAATATATAATTTCTACTGGCTTCTGATGAATTTCATCACCATCATCAAACCATTGTTTATATATTTCAATATGTTTTGTGTTTCCAGTTGGTGTATTAATAGCAATATATTGTTCTGGTTCAGTTGATGTTTTATATACAAAAGAATAAGTTACAGAATATCCTGCCGGACAATCAGTTTCCCTAATACGATATTTTATTTCATGACCATGTTCATCATATAGTGGGACATCAACATCTTTTATCCACAATGTTCCAGCTTCATTAAGATTGCTGCTATTAAGAGTATACTTGCCATCATTTAGTACATCTTTAACAGTATATGGTTCATAATCCTTTTTCACACAATCATACTTCTGAAGCTGAAGTGTCACACTGTCACTTTCATGCTTATTAGTATCCCAATCAGACCATTTCTTCACAAGACGAATAGTCTTATCGCCAATTAAACGATATTTAAAGTTATACACATATGTCCCTGATTCAGGAGCTGTGGCAATAATCTCATATTTATCGCCATTAATTTGAAATTGTGTTTCCGAGTCGTCAACTGTAATTATTTTTTTGTATGGATCACCTGTTTTTCCTAAGTCAGTTCTTGATATTTCTGTCTGTACAACACGATATTCATAATAATTACCATTTTTATCAAATAGCGGAACAAGCTCGTCAAAACTATTTTCCAATTTCATCGTTTCGGCTCTATAAGCACCTGTTTTAACCTCTTGTACCTTCTCCCATTCACCGCTATCTTTATTTTTCCTTTGAAGCTCGTATGTTACAGTCGCACTACCACCCTGATTGGCAGCTGCAATCCATTCAACATCAATTACAAACAAAACGTCTTCAACAAGTTTATTTGTAATTGTTTCACCATTACGAATATACAACTTACTAGGATTAAGATTTAATGCATCTTCATCACTCTGTGTAGAACTTTCCTTATAAATTTTCTGATAACCAGAAAGTTTCAGAATTTCCTTAACATAATAAGTGTATTCCTTGCCTTCACGATCGTATTTATCAGATGTCGGAAATGCAAATTCATATGAGTTATCATCTTTATCTTTTAGAGTGTCCAAAAGTATTGGTTCACCAACCATCGCTACATCATCAATAGCGTCACCACTGTATCTCCATAGAACTAATGAACCAGCGTTTGTAGCAGCTTTTCTGTCAGCTGCTTTGGCTTCATCCTTCCATTCAACGGTTCCGTTAAATTCATAACTACCACTTAGAATATTTAGAATATCACCATTATTGTAACATTTATTAGTAACATCAGAGTTTATACCATAGTTGACATACTCAACTTTATAATAGTCCTCACTACTTCCATTATAATTTGCACTACTAGAAATATCAAATTTCTGCTCTTCAGAACCTAGTACAATATAATAATTATTAACTACACCTTCATCAGCATCCAGCAAATCCAAGCCACTGATTTTCAAGTTATACTCATTTCCTAAACCTGTATAAGTTAAATCATAGTCACTTAGTTCAAGTGTTTCTGTTCCACAATATAATTTAATTTTGTCTTTCAAAGAATCAGGCCTTGCACTTGCATGTGCAGCATCAGCCCAAGTAACAGTACAATTAAAGTCAGTCAACTTTACATTTGTAAATGATAGTCCATCGTCACCTGCTTCAATTCGATAACCTGCAGCGGATGTTTCTTCGGCTGTGTATGTAATCTTCTCTCCGTTTAAATCATAAACGGGTAAATCCTTATATGTATAAGTATTGTTATAGGCATCTACCTTTGCAGAATCTGGGGTTAAATCACATTCCACACCATCTTTATACAATGTAAACGTAGGAGTGTAACGTGTGTCGCCAGTATCCTTCCACATCTTATTAATCACAACATCATCCTTGACAGATGATTTAAAAGTATATGGAGAGAGCGAACTAGTATCTATAGAGTATTCTGAAGTATCTTTATCAAAAATCACACAACTACTCAAATCAAATGTAACTAATTCATCTGAGTAAATCTCAAAGTTATTTGCATTCAAGATAGAAATTTCTATACTATCTATAGAATAAGTCGGAAATAAATCTAACAAATCACTTTCGGAAAGGATTGCTGTTTCATCTTTTCCCAATTTGAAATAACCGTCAGCATCTGGAGCAGTTCCTCCAATCGACACACTTTCAGCGACTTCACTAGTTATATCCCCACCGCCATCAAAATAACGAATTTGAAACTCAGTTTCTTCATCAGAATCTGTAAACAGCTTGTTAATAACCCCGATACCGCTAATATCTGATTCTGCATTCACTATCTCTGCAAAAATCATAAGATAATTTTGCGTCAGTGCCATAAGAACTACCAGCCATACAGCAACAAAACGGTTTACAAAAGATTTTTGAGTTATTTTATTCATATTAACCCACCCTTTCAAAATTGAATTGCTAAAAATTATTCTTAAATTTATAATCATCATTTACAAAAACATTTGAAATGTGCTTGAAACATTTTTATATAATTCAACAAATACATATTAGTAAATTTATTTCTAAAGCAATCTATAAATATTAATAGTTACATTATATCATATATTATTTAACGATTCAATATAAAACAAGTTATTGTTGTGAAAAATTATAAATTTCAGCGTTTTTTATAAATATTTTCTATCTAAAACGTTTATAAATCATGATTGTATCAAACAAAATAAAGCAAAAAGTTTACTCAATTAAAAAATCAAGTAAACTTTTTTATTTATGAGTTATATTAAGGCAATATCGCCTTAAGTCAAGAAAACAATCTGACAACATCCCCACTATATATTTTTTTATTTGAATTCAAAACAATGTTATCCTCCTGATTTAAACCAGAATCCGATAACGCAACATACTTTTCATTCTTGTCTTTAATTTCAATAAACTTTTTCATAACGTGATATTCTTCACCCAAGAACCCGTCATTTATTTCAACAACATAGATATATGGTTGAACATCATCCTCGTTCACAGCGGTAATCGGAACACATTCATATTTTTCCTTTGATATAACCTCCGCTGAAAGCTGACCAACCTCACCAACAGTAACTTCTGAATCTTCAAGGCTTACGTTCGCCTTATATACATCCTCTGAATCAGTTGGAATTATCGTTATAATATTACAATTTTCCATTTTAATTTTACCATTTCTAAAACTTACTGTAACCACATCGCCAATAGATACAAGCTTCGTATCATCTTTTGAAATATCAGCAGTGAAATAAAGATTTTTTGACATATCTGCAATCATGAAGCTCGCTGTATCACCTGTCAGATCACCCGCTTTTACTTTAACCTCAGTAATTATCCCGTCAGCTTCGCTATGAACTTCAGCATCATTTTCCAGCAACTGTTCATATTTTTTAAGCTTTTTTTGATTATCTTCAATTGAATAAGTAATTATTTCTGCATTGTTCCATGCCTTAGCGTTGTAATAATCATTTCTGGTTAACGTATCCTTTTCGATTTCTATATTAAGTTTTTGAATATAATCTTCAAGGTATTCTTTATCATATTTTAGTAAAACATCACCCTTTGCTAAAATATCACCTTTCTTTACATATAATTCTGAAATTCTTAATTCTGGCAATACAACAATCGGCAATTCATTTGAGGCTACTGTAACACCACTGCTCTCAATCTTATGGGTAATTGTAGTATTTTTCAGTGTTGTCACTGAAATTTTTGGCATCTGATAAGTATAAATCCCACGGGAAACAAAGGTTAATACCAGCATACCAATCAAAAACGCAAAAAAATATTTCAGTGCTTTTGCTTTAAACATTGTCTTTTTCTCATCCATTTTATCACTCCTTTAACGCAGTCGCAATAATCCCCTGCTCTAAATAATCCTGACCAATTATAAAAACCAATACCGACGGAATAAGTGTAACAACGGAAGCAGCTAATATTTGTTCCGCCTGCGCAAGACCAAGCGTAGGCAAATACAAGGACAGCGGAAATAACGCTTTATCCTTTAAATATGCAAGAGGTTGTTCGACCATATTCCAGTAATCAAGAAAACAAAGAACCATACAAGCAAGAATTCCTTGTTTTCCAAGCGGTAAACCAATATGCCATAGTACTTTTAATTCATTTGCACCGTCAATTCTAGCAGAATCAAGTACATCCTCTGGAATATCAGCAAATCCACGATAAATCAGAAAAACTGGAAACGTTGAAAATACTGTAATGAGAATGATTGACAATCTGTTATTCATTAAACTAAGTTTATCTAAAACAATATATTGTGAAAGCATAGTAACCTGAAACGGCATAAGCATAAATATTACATACAAATTAAACAACAGTTTTTTTCCTCTGAATTTAAACCTTGCAAATGCCCACGAAGCTGGAACTGCTGTAATAAGCTGTAAAACCAATATAGTTGCAACAATAAATATTGAGTTCCAGAACACCTTATAAAATTCAGGTGTATATAATAGCAAATCTTTTAAATGACGTAATGTAGGAAATTGCGGCAGATAATCAATCTTTACATAGCTTCCTGTAAAACGACTTATTGGCGTAATTGTTTTACTTAACTCATCTGAATCCTGAATTGACAGTAAAAACGTTAAAATGACAGGGTACATAATCGTAAGTATAACAACTGAAAATATAAGGTATATCAGAATTAACTTTATTTTTCTCATGCTATACCTCCTTATCCCACGCACGTTGCAGCAATACAATAGCAAAGAAAATAACACCAAATACACAAACCGCTGCTGCTGCCATTTTATCCAGCTCCATATTTACAAACCAGTTATTAAAAAGATGCTGTAGTAAATAAATACTCTCATGCGGATAAGAACCTGCTACAAGATACGCCTCACGAAATACTTTGAACGAATTCAAAAACGAAATAATCGTAATTGTATATAATGTTGGTTTTAAATTCGGCAAAATTATATATATAAGACATTGTCGCTCAGTAGCCCCATCTGTTTTAGCAGCTTCCGTAAGTGACGCTGAAATGTTCATAATGCCTGTTACCCAAAGTAGCACCGTGTATCCTAAATTTTTCCATATGTAACTTCCAACTAGTACCCAGAATGCCGCAGATGTATTTAAAAATCTGATTTCTGTACCACCGAATTGCTGTATTAAAGAATTCACATATCCATAGTCATCAAATAGAATTCGCCAGATCATTACGAGTGTTGCAGTTGGCACTGCAAGTGGAAACAACAGTGCCGACTTAATCAGACGTATATATTTAAGGTTGCATAAAAAATAAGAAATCAAAAACGAGGTTATAATCAGAAGTGGCAAACACACTGCTGTAAACATTGCAGTATTCTTCACAGCAAGTGCAAATGCACTGTTATCAAACACAGTTTTATAATTTTCTACACCAATAAATTCTCCAGTTATAGCTATACAAAAGGAACGTCTTACCGAATCAAAAAACGGTATAAAAATAAAAGCAACTGCTCCGACAAGATTTGGTAAAATAAAGGGTAAATAGCGTAGTTTTCTTTGTTTTATAATTTTAGTTATCATAATATTATTCTTTCATTCTCAAAGCAAGCTTTGACATAATTTCATCCACTGCCTTTTCTGAAGAAATCGTACCATTTAAACAATCTTTACCAACCTCCATAATTGTATCTCTTGTCATAGTATCAAGCAAAATCGGTGTATCAAGTCGTTCAATTAGCTTTTGGAAATTCTGAACCTCACTGTTATCCATATATTGTGTAATGAGAACAAAATCAGGAAATCCAACAGCTGTATCATTTTTCTTATCTTTATTTTTATCATATATATTTTGAAGTGAGTTAAGATTTACTGGAAATCCATCATACATTTCTACATTCTGAACATTTTCAGAAAATGCAGTTGCAAGAAGCTGTAAAGCTTCATCTTTGTATTTGGTTGAGGCACATACACCAAGATTACATACAGGGGTATACACACTGCTGTCTTCAGTTAAGCCAAAGCGATAAGACATTTTTGAATCAATTGTATTCAATGAGGTAATAAGGTTTAAATCAAGAAAAAATGCGTTTGTCTTTCCAAAAGCAATCTGAAAAAAACCAGTTAAAATATTAGCTCCATTAGCTGCTGTCTTATATTTCCACGACTCAGCTGCTGAAGCAGTTTTCTTTTGATTTAGAAGAAAATCCACATACTCCTCTGTATAATTACAACCGTCACAAGAATATATTCGAGCACATTCATCAAGCATATTTTTGAGATTATCAGCGCTTACACCATCTTCTGATATAATTTCATTTCCAATCAATGAAATTATGGCATCGAGTATTTCCTCTTCTACATAAAGCCCGGTAACTGGCGTTGATATTTCAGCATTATTTGAGTGTTTAGCTTCAATAAACCCTGCAAGATCAGTAAGATTATTAATTTTTGACAAGTCATCCTCCCAGCCAATTAGTACAGGTATACTAAATTTACATGGCATTGAGTATAAACCGCCATTATTTTGTCTTTTGGCTATGTTATCTAATAAGGAATCATTAGGATCAATAACATTTCCATACTCTGAAAGGTCAAGAAGGGTATGTTTTTCAATATAGTTATCAATATCCAGTCCGTCTAGCATCATTACATCCGGAGCATTACCCGATAGAATTTCAGTAGTTAAATTCTTTAAAGCGTCATCGTATGTAATCCCGTTACTTAAACCTATCTCATGATTTACATTTACTGTAGGATTGTTAGTTTTGTATTCATTTATAACTTGTGATAAGGTAAAATTTTCCTCAAGACTATAAATTGTTAAAGTCGCAGTAATTTCATTTATAGCAGTCGGGTCATATTTATAACGAATAACAACTCCAGTATTAAATAAACTACTGCTATCTTCATCAAAGGCAATCAACAGTGAATCTTCTGTTTCTTGAATAACCGAAGTAACAGAATAAGACGGATTACCAAAATGGCCAAACGAACCATCAACAAGCTGCTCTACCTGATTACCATTCATTATATAACGATAAAGTCCATTTTTAGTAACAATATAAAATGCACCATCTTCACCGCTACAAAAATCATACATAAATTTATCCAATCCTGAAATCGCCCTGAATCCTTGTTCTTCAAAGAAACTATGCATTGCTTCTGGAGTAGTTACTATCTTATCTTGTTTATAGTCATAAAATAATATTTCCTTTGAATCAACAGCAATAATATAATCACCGACTACATCAAATCCTATAAAAGTACTTTCACCACTAAACAGCTGCTTAACAGAATGTGAAACCGAATCAATTTCATATACAAAACCATCTATATCACAAGCAAACAGTGCCCCCTCCTGTGAAAATTCAAATGAAGTAATATAACAATTTTCCTTGAATTGAAGCTTACTTATTTCATTAGCTGACGAAATATAAGCGTAATTATGCTGCATAACATCATCATTATTTAAATCAAGATAAGAAAAAGCATATTCACCATTCTCTGAACCAGCAATTTTAGTTATAGATATATCCTTAGCTAAACTGTTTAAAGATGGAAGTTCTATTAAATCAAAGTTTGATTTATCATCTTTTTGAATATACTTTTTCAAACCATTCTTGTCAATAAATGCAGCCGAACCTTTTGACAAAAACAACTCACCAATATTATCCGGTGGTGCATATGGAACAATTTCTTCTTCAACATACCTTCCTAAATTAGTGGCTGTTTTTTTATTACTACTATCACAACCAATAACAGTAAATAAAATTGATACTGACAATAATAATATAATTATTTTCTTAAACATATATAATACCTCCTTTTATTTACTGCAATTATATCATAATATTCTCTAACAAACCTCTAAAAATATCTCTAATTTATCTCTAATCTATATCAAATATACTTTTTTATGTTATAATATATAAAACGGGTTATTTCTAAAACTAAAGGAGTTCACTATGAGAGTTTTAATTATAGAAGATGATAAAAAGCAATCCTATCTTTTACAATTCCAACTGGAGCAAGAGAAGTTTACTGTTGACGCTTGCTTTGATGGTGATGATGCTGACTACTATCTAAGACAAAACGTGTATGATATTATTCTTATGGACAGACTTTTACCACATAAGGACGGTATTACTATTTTAAAAGAAATGAGAGAAAAGAATAATACCACACCTGTAATAATGCTGACAGCACTTGGAGAGCTTGGTGATAAAATCAGCGGACTGGATAGCGGAGCTGATGATTATTTAGTAAAGCCATTTGAGTTTGATGAGCTTATGGCAAGAATCCGCTGTTTGCTTCGTCGTCCGTCAAATATGGAAAACATAAATCATATTAAACTTGGAGATGTTACTTATAATTGTGAAGAGAACGTCCTGACTGGCCCCGCTGAAAGCTGTACACTTTCACAAAAGGAAGGCGATTTAATGATGCTGTTTCTTAGAAACCCTAATCAGACACTTTCGAGAAATACTATTTTAACAAGAATCTGGGGAATTGACTATGAAATTGATGATGGAAATCTTGATAATTATATTTATTTTATTCGCAGACGTTTAAAAAATATTGAAAGTAAGCTGAATATACTTACTGTCCGAGGTGTCGGTTATCGCCTTGTAAATGAGGTATAACAGTATGTTAAAAAAAGTTCATCTGCGTTTAACTCTTTTGTTTACAATTGTCAGCACGTTGATTTTGACTGTAATGTCCGTATTTTATTTACATTTCAACTATCAGAGCCTATACAAAAATGCATCGGAAAACTTTCAAAACGATATAAATAGCTTTTCAGAAAATTTCAGAAAAAATACAACAATTTCTTATAACTGGTTACTTAATTTGCAAAGAAATTATGATTATTCTTTCTATATCTATGATAATGGTACACCATTGAAATTCACAATTGAAACAAAAACATATTTGCAAAAGAAATTTATTGAAAATTTATTTGAATATTATCATGATAATGTCCAAATTAAAGAAAAAGTGTATAATGCCGATCATCAGGAATTCCTATATAATATAAACGGTGAAAAGTATAACGTCAGCGTTATTACTATCATAGGAGAAAAAAGCAGTTCAGAAATCTACGTTATTCATTCTCTTGAGTATATTAAAATTCAACTTGATCAGCTTTATATTCGTTTTTTTATTATAATTCTGGTTTCGTCATTGATATTATTTGGATTTTCATGGTTTTACACAAAACGCTTGCTAAAACCAATTAACGAATCCCAGACCAGACAAACACAGTTTATCGCTGCTGCATCTCACGAAATACGCAATCCTGTTAATACAATTTGTTCAGCACTAAGTGCAATGGATAAATGCAATGATGTTAAGCGTCAGGAATTCATTTCTATTGCAAAAAAGGAAGGAAAGCGGCTTACACTTCTCACAAATGATTTACTTTTACTTGCACGAAGTGATAACCAGACTTTTTCAACACAATTTGGAAAGTCAGAGCTTGATACAATTCTGCTTGACTGTTATGAAGCATTTTCCGCACTTTCAAGGGAAAAAAATATTCAGCTAGTCATAAATTTACCTGAAAAATCTATTATAGCTGAACATATTGATAGTGAACGCATAAAGCAGGTAATCGCAATCTTGCTTGACAACGCAATTAGCTATACACCATATGGAGGTAAGATTTCACTTAACTGCAATGAATCTTCAAAAGGGTACTATATAACAGTTATTGACAATGGATCTGGCGTTGATGACGTACAAAAAAGCAGAATCTTCGAACGTTTTTATCGAATAGATTCTGCTCGTGAAAGTAAAGAACATTTTGGACTTGGATTATGTATAGCAAATGAAATAGTTTCTCTCCATCATGGAAGTATTTCAGTTAAGGATACTAACGGTGGTGGTTCGACTTTTGAAATTTATTTACCAAAATGAAAAGCAGCCTAATCTTACTTTTCAAAATTATTTACCTGTTCCCACCATTTTTGCGTATACCTATTAATTTCATCATAATCAACACATTCCCCTATTTTAGGTGTTGCTTCATTAATTTCTGAAAGCTCACTGCTATATTCAGTAGTCAATTTTACAGACTCACACCACTCATGCTTTGCAAGTACAAAAGCACCCCAATGAACGGGAATAAACCACTTAGCCTTAACATCTGTTACGGCTTGAACTGTTTCCTTTGGATTCATGTGGCTCATTGCCCATGCCTCGTCATATTGTCCACATTCCATTAGTGCTAAATCAACGCCACCGAACTTTTCGCCAATTTCCTTAAATCCAGCATTATACCCTGAGTCGCCAGAATAGTATACCGAATGGTGGCTATCCTTAAAATAATAACCTGTCCACCATGTTGTATTAGCTTTCAGTGGGTTTCTTCCAGAAAAATGTTGTGCAGGCGTTGAAGTAAAGCTTATATTTTCTATTTCAACCTCGTCCCACCATGACACTACATGAATTTTGTTTTCATCTATTCCCCAGCCAGTAAGGCAAGCCTCTACTCCTAACGGCACAATGTAATTTGCAACCTTACTATCAATATCCATAATTGTCTGATAATCAAGATGGTCATAATGGTCATGCGAAATTAAAAGCACATCAATTTCAGGAAGATTTTCTACTTCAACTGGAACTTCTGAAAATCGTTTTACACCTGCAAAGCTTACAGGTGAAGCGTATTTTGAAAATACAGGATCTATGAGAATATTTTTAGTTCCGAGCTGAACTAATGATGAAGAATGTCCAAACCATGTAACATTAAGCTTACCCTCTTCACCATCAGGAATGCTTTCTGATTTAATAACTGGTATTGTTCCATCTGGTTTAGTCTGATTATTCTTCTTTTCAGAACTGCTGGTCATAAGTGAATATTCACTTACATTTCTGAAATTTTTGCCGTCAAAATATTCTGTTCTTTCAGCATATTCCTTACGCTTTTCCTCATCTGGTGTTTTTCCAACGCTTGGACAAAACCTCAGAAAAAGCAATGCAATAATAAATATTAAAATCAAAATTGCCAGAACTACAAGTAACGTTTTACCTATTAATTTTAAAATTTTCATTTTATATTCCTTTCATGTTCTAACAAAAACAACCTGTCAACTCAAATTCCAATTACAAGAATCAAAGGCTGACAGGAAGTTTTTTGTTATCGCAAAAGTATTAAAAGATTATTCAAAAACATTGAATACTTCTCACATCTCTTAAATCCATTGCAAAATAATTCCAGTTGCGGCCACTCCATCTGAATCCGCCAAATGAACGTCTGCCAACAAAAGTTACCCATGCCCAGAAAGGCTGACCTCTCCTTGGCCAGATATATGAAAATTGAAATAAACATGGGCTAACTGCCCCAGGATCTAATGCGAATGTAGTTGCGTTTGATTCAATCGGAACAAATGCAGGTGGTGGTGTATTAGGTGCACCATTATTGTCATGTCCATGAGGTGGAGGTGGCGGCATTGGTCTTGGCGGAGGTGGTGCCGGACGTGGCGGCTGGGGTGGCATTGGACGTGGTGGTTGTGGTGGCATTGGACGTGGTGGCTGCGGTGGCATTGGTCTTGGTGGAGGTGGTGCTGGACGTGGCGGTTGCGGTGGACGTGGTGGTGATCCCGACCTTCTAAAAGAAAATTGTACTGGAATCACGGCATTTGCGTCAATGTATTCGTTGCCGAAAGAATCAATCTTTCGTTTTTTATCAATAGGCAATACTCTTGCCTCCCTTCAATATTTTATATACTAATATAATATGAAGAGTATAATCAAACGTTCATTAATTTTGCGTGAAGTGACATTCGTCGGTGATAGTTTAATTGCCCCGCCGAACGGCGATTCAAAAGTTTTACTCAATTTTTTCAAAAAATTGCGGTTTCCAAAGGCAGAGCCTTTAAAAAGGGTTGACCTAAACTATGCGCCGTTCGGCGGGGTTAGTTTAATTCATCCGGCGAACGGCGATTGGATGCAACGTCACGTTGCCCCTTTAAAAAGGGTTGACCTAAACTATCTTCGCTTCGCTAATGTGCCACTTAGTCAACTATACCAAATATCGCATTCCTACTTAAAAATCATTTCACAATCACCAGCAAAAATACCCGTTCTTTCAACAGTTATCCCTTGTATCTCATCAGGACAAGCTTGTTCAAATAAATCAGTCATCAGTGAAGGATTAAGATTTTTTTCCGTACCCGCTGGAAAAATAGCGGATACTTCTAAAACATTATCAAATAACTCGGTTTTTATAATCTTAATGTCAGGCTTCAAATCAATTAATTTTTCACCACTTCTTTTAGTCTTTTTAATGGTGTTAATCTCATCCTGTGACATAAACTTTTCAAATTCTTTTTCAAGTTTTTCTGGACTATCTGTTTTAAATCGTATTATATAAGACGCTGATTTTATAGCCGTATGCTTATTTACTGGTGAATAAGCTTTAACAACCTTCAACCCCTCTGGCATTCCTGAATTCAGTCTATTAATTACTTCATCAAATGGAACATCCTCAGTAAGATTAAAATCCATTATTTCAACTGAGCTTTCGTATCCTAAAGAAAGTGGTAATGCAAACATTATGTAAATATGTGGATTAAAACCTTCTGTATACCATATAGGCAACCCTGAACGTTTAAACGTTCTTTGCATACATCTGTTCAAATCGAGATGTGAAATATATTTTGCTCTTCCTTTTTTTTCAAAAACAACTCTGACTTTAACCAAAGCATGGCCCTCCGATTTCCTTACTTACACCACAAGCGGAAAAATTATTTTTACAGTTATCCGTTGTTTGTGCTAGCAATGCCTTTTTATTTTCTCTTATCAAAAATTCCTTTGAAACATAATAATCAATATGCTCCCATGGCATTATTTCGTCGTACTCTCTTTTACGACACGCATAAAATTCCATATCCAGTCCATTTTCTTCAAATGCATTCTTCCAGTTTTCAAAATTGAAATGTTCACCCCAGCTATCAAATTTACTACCAAGCTTCCATGCACTATACAAAGCAGCGCCCTGCCTTCTGTCGCCCCTCGCAAGT
>JAVBRC010000073.1:0-7124 GCA_031548405.1 Oscillospiraceae bacterium
GTTTAAGACTTGAACCACCACATTGAGAACACACTTCCACGGGTGGCTGAGTATGTCCGCAATAGTGACACATAAGCATACTATTAGGCTTATGGTATGTAAGTGGAACACTGCAATTTGGACAATAAACAGGTGTATGACACTGACAACAGCTAATAATAGTATGATAACCCCTTCTATTGAGAAGAAGTATCGTCTGCTCACAATTTTTCAAATTTTCATTTATTTCATCTATCAGAATATTGCTGAATTCAGAGGCATTACCCTCTTCCCTCTCAATATTCATATCAACAATTCCGACCTTCGGCAAAACCGCTCCGGAATAGCGTTCTTTCATTTCTAATAATTCATAAAATTCTTTTTGTGCATAATAGTAGCTTTCAACCGAGGGTGTTGCAGAGGCTAAAAGCAGTACAGCATTATGAGTCTTACAACGTTTTTTCGCAACCTCAATTGCGCTGTATCTGGGTGCACTATCAGATTTATATGAACGTTCACCCTCTTCGTCAACAATAATTAAACCTAAATTATCAAATGGTGCAAATACTGCACTTCTCGTACCAATTGCAATGCGGGCAAGTCCACGCTTTACACGTTTATATTCATCCATTCGTTGTCCGTTTGACAATCCGCTATGCATAACAGCAACAGTTTCGCCAAATAGCTCCTGAAACTGTTTAACCATTTGTGGTGTTAAAGAAATTTCCGGTATCAGGAGTAATGCTTGCTTATCTGTCAAAATACAATATTCAATAAGCTTTTTAAAAACAGAGGTTTTTCCGCTTCCCGTTACACCGTGAAGAAGAAAACACTTTGGAGTGTTTGTTTTCATCTGCTTTTTTACCCTGTCAAATACATCATTCTGACTATCAGATAAAATTATATCATCTGGTGAAATATTCCCTTTTTGACTTAGTGTCACAGTACGATAAGATTCAAAATCATATTCAACTGCAACCCCCTTTTCAACCAATTTCTGTGCAACCGTTTTCCCAACGCCGCAAAGATAACACGCCTCTTTAATAGAAACCGAATTATTTGTTGAAAGTATATCAGCAAGCTGCTTTTGTTTTGCAGTAAGTGAAAAATTCTCAGCATTCCCCAAATATTCTTCACTAAGCTTAATCATCTTAATGTTGTTATTTCCAACGTTATACTTTCCGTCAACTTTGCATATAAGAAAGCCACCGAGCTCCAGTGAATTAATAACAGCAGAAAAGCCCTCATTTTTAAGCTTTAATATCGTTTCATTAATATTTTCGCTTTCCAAAATAAGGTTATAAATCCTAAGTTCATCTTGATTAATACTGTTGTCTGGTGTCTTTTCAGTCAAGGAATAGCCTTCCTTGATGTTTATATTCATTCCAGACGGAACCATCGTTTTGACAGCATCATAGTAAGTACAAAACGTATTTTCTTTGAGCCATTCAACAAGTTCCAGCATTTCAGCGTTTAAAATAGGTTCTCCATCTGGTGCTGAAAGAATAGCCTTCAACCTTTTGTCATTACTTGAAACAGGTTCAACAGCAAGAACAATACCAGTACGCTTTTTATTTGAACGTCCAAAGGGAACAACAACTCTTGTTCCCGGCATTATAGCTGAAACAAGAGTCTGCGGAATTAAATAAGAAAAAGGTTTATCAAAGGCAAATGACGCATTACTAACTGCAATCTGAGCCTTTAGCATATCATTCACCCTTAAACACCTCCATTTTTATCAGCCTTTGCCTGGAATACTGAATTTTTAATTATTCCTTAACATCACTATTTTCCACGCAAGAAATTATCTTATACTTTCCTGCACCGAATTCTTCAACAGCTGTTTTAACTGGTTTTTCTTCAAGTATTTTACTCTCAGTATAAAGTTCTTCGGCAATATCTCTTGCTCTCTTGGCAACGCCAATAACTAGTGAATAGTAACTATCATTTTTTGATGTCAACTGTGTAATTGCTGGTCTAAGCATTTTCAAGCACCTCATTTATAAAGTCTTTAACATAAACAGCCTTGTGTTCCTCGGCTGATACAATCGATTTGAAATCTTCAATTGCCTTTTCAAGCTCGCCGTTAACAACGGCATAATCATATTGGTGAGCAAAAGGAATTTCCTCAACTGCTTTTGAAACTCGCTTTGCGATAACTTCATCAGCTTCGGTTCCTCTTTTTTTAAGACGTCTTTCAAGCTCTGAAACTGATGGCGGCATAACAAAAATTAATATTGCATCACTGCAATTTTTCTTAACCTGCATAGCCCCCTGAACCTCAATTTCAAGGATAACATTTTTACCCTCAAGACGTTTTTGCTCAACCATTTCCTTTGGAGTGCCATAATAATTATCACAATACTGTGCATATTCAAGCATTCCATCGGAATCTATAAGCTTTTTAAATTGTTCATTAGTCAAAAAGTTATAACTAACCCCATCAATTTCGCCCTCACGAGGAGCTCTTGTTGTTGATGATACTGAATAATAAAACTTTTCATCCTTTAAAATCTCAGCTAAAATTGTACCTTTTCCGCAACCAGACGGAGCAGATACTACAAAAAGAAGACCTTTATTCATCCTCAGCTTGTACCTCCTCATTTATATTAACTCTTGAGCCGACAGTTTCAGGCTGAATAGCAGAAAGTATAACATGCTCACTATCCATAATGATTACTGCTCTTGTGCGACGACCGTATGTAGCATCAATCAGCATTGATTTGTCACGAGCATCCTGAATAATTCTTTTAATCGGTGCTGATTCCGGACTTACTACTGCAACAAGCTTTGATGACGAAATCATATTACCAAATCCAATATTTATCAGCTGCATATTTCCACCGTCATTCTATATTCTGAATTTGTTCACGAATTTTTTCTACTTCAGCTTTCATATCAACAACACATTTAGTTATAGCCAAATCCTGTGCCTTAGAGCCAATCGTATTAATTTCACGATTTATTTCCTGCACAAGAAAATCAAGCTTTCTTCCAACAATATCATCAGTTTCTAAAAGCTCTCTGAACTGATTTAAATGACTATGAAGCCTTACAGTTTCTTCATCAACTGCAATTTTTTCTGCAAAAATCGCAGCCTCAGTTAAAATTCTCTGTTCCTCAATCTCATTATCCGAAAGTATTTCTCTAAGCTTCTGATATAATCTTTCACGATAATTTTCAACAGTTACAGCTGACTGTCCTTCAACACTTGCAATCAGATTTTCAATATTTTCAATTTTTATTAGTAAATCAGATTTTAGTGCCAAACCCTCTGTTTCACGCATTGTAACGAATTTATTGACAGCAGAAGTTGCAGTTTCCTTAACCATGTTCCAGATATGCTCTTCATCGTCTGAAACCTTCTGAACATTAAAAATATCAGAAAATTTAATCAAGCTTGAAAGTGTCAGATCGTCTTCAAGGTTAAGCACTGAGTTCATTTCTCTAAGTGCATTCACATACCCAGCAGCCATAATTTTATCTGCCTTAATATTAGCTTCTTTACCATTGAGGTTACTTATAGAAACACTTACTTCAACCTTACCTCTTGAAATGCTCCCCTTCATAAAACTCTTCAGTTTTTCATCAAGAAAATTATAAAGTCTTGGCAGACGTGATGAAAATTCATAATATCGGTGATTTACCGATTTAATTTCAACAGTTACATCATATTGATCAATGATTTTTTGTTCCCGACCAAAGCCGGTCATACTTCTAATCACAGGAATCCTCCTATATACATTTATCCACAATATACTATCTAATTATTATAGCACTATAATTAAAATAAATCAAGTAAATACAATAAAAAAATCCAGTCTTTTTAAAAAAGACTGGATTTTAGAAAATAAATAGGAATTATAAAAGGATTTAAATGAAAATCTTAGTTCTGAGGACCAAGCTTATCAATTGTAATCATCATTGCAACATAGTTCATGATTAAAGTACTATCAGCTGTATTAACATTAGCATCATAAACGCAGTTTGCATTAATATATCCCTGATCTGTTATTTTGTTAAGTTCACCATTAAGTAGATACATATTAAGCTTAACAACGTCTGCAATATTTACATCAGTATCAACGTTTACGTCGCCCCAAACAGCATTAGAAATGTCACCTGTATCAACAGTTGCACCAGTAGCTGTAACTGTAACTGTAACTGTAACTTCCTTGTCACCATCCTTGACAGTGATAGTTGTTGTACCAGCAGCCACACCTGTAACAGTACCATCTGCAGCAACAGTTGCTACTGAAGTATCGTTTGAAGTGAATGTAGGAGTGATAGCCTTACCATCAACAGTTGCTGAAATCTTATCTGTTTCGCCAACTGCAACAGTTATATCTGTCTTATTTAATACGATATCACCATCATCGATATCATCATCATCATCGTTTCTATCTGGTTCCATTGTAGGATATAGTTCATACATAGTACCGATAGCAAGAAGGATATCACCTGCATGCCAGAATCTGTGGTAGTTAAGTTCAACAGTCTTAACTGCTTCTGTCTTATCTGTACCGTTAGCTACAGCACTATCATAAGCAGCCTTGAATTCCTGAACCTTTTCGTTCTTTAGGTAATCCTGACGGATATCAAGGAACTTGATACCGCTCTTGATTTCACCCTGTGTACCAGGCATTTTACCTGTGTAGTATGAAGGAACGAAAACTTCCTGCTCAAATAGTCTTACCATGCTACCGTTAGTTTCAGTTAGTGAAAGACCGATATCATCACGAGCAAGTTCCCATTCACGGTCGATAAGCTCATGTGCAAGGTAAAGTGCCTTAGAAGCAACATCTACATTCTTTGAAGTGTAAGCCTTTTCTTCAGCTACACCCTTAGCCTTAGCGTAGTACATATATGTGTGAGCAAGTGATGATACACAACCTAGGTCAGAAGAACCACGAGCTGTTACTGTACATGTTAGACCAACATTTGCACTTGGATTGTATGTTCCATTCCAAGTAGCTGGCTGACCCTGCCAACCAAGTGTTGCTGGAATTTCAAATGTTCCATCTTCATAAAGAGTTGTTTCGTTTACAAACCATCCAACCCATCTGTCAAGAATTGCTTCAAGTGCCTGCTCAAGAGTCATTGTGCCAGTTGAGCTGTTGATTGTAACACCAGTTGTATCGCCTTCTGTCTTGATTACATAGTACATTTCTGCAAGACGCTGAACAGCCCAAACCTGGTTACCAATCCAGTTATTTGAACCTGGATCAAGGTATACTGGATGTTCCTGATATGCCATCTCGTAGAATGTTGTTGGAGTTGCTGTACCGTACTTTTCTAGATCCTTGCCCTTATATTCAGGAGTTTCATATCTACCATTCCATGAGCTTGTAGCACCACCGGCAATTGGGCCATCATTTGACTGAAGCCATAGATAGAATTCCATCTGTCTCTTAATTGAAGTTGTATAATCCTTAACAGCATCCTGTGCCTTCATAGCACTCTTAAGACCTGAGTCCTGTAAAAGAGCGAAAGCAGCAAGTGGATTCTGGTAGAATTCGTGACAGTGGCTCGCACCAATCTGCCATGCCCATGAACCGTCCATAGCGCCGCCCCATGATGTATACCATGACATTAGGTAGTGAGCACTTGAATAGTCATTAGCCTGATTGCTCTTGTTATTTGAACCGATTTTCTTGTAGTACTTATCAAACATATTATCTCTCAACTGGTCACCCATCTTACCAGCAAGAGTCGTAATGTTTGAATCACCTACACCCCATCTATTAGCAGCATAAACCGCCTGAATTGCACGATCTTCCGCGTCAGGAGCATTTGTGTAAGCCCACTGTGCTGGAACCTCTTCTTCAGCTGTCTTGAATACACCCTTAATACCCTTTGAAGAGTTTCCGTATTCCTTCTTTTCAATTGAAGGGTGTGGAATAGTTTCCCAACATGATTCCTGAGCACCACGCTGGAATGTATTGATAAATGTAAATTTACCCTGACCGCCGCCATAACCATACCAGTCATCAACGTCAGCTAGCCAGTGAAGAAGGTAAAGACCACTATCGTTAGAATAAGCACTCTTAAACAATCTGTGGATTGGGTTCTTACCATTATTTCCGTTTTCCATAGCGATGTTACTACCATAGTACATCTCTGGTTCTTCAAACTCGCCACTGTATGTAGCACTAAGTTCGTCCTTACTCATGAAACCTGTCTGAACAGTTGGAATCATAATTTCCATTGTCTTCCAAGCCTTAGCAAGATCCTTAGTTGAATCAACAGTAGTTGTTGTCTTATCAGGGTTTGTAATTGAACCTGTCTTAGCGATATTATCTCTCATAGCAGCCATCCATACGATGTATGACATAGCTTCTGATGTTGTTTCATGACCGTAGTCAGGAGCCTCAACGATTAGTTCTTCAACTGAGTGATAAGGAACACCGAAACCACCGTTTGCAATGTTGTTTCCACTTAGATATCCGTTCTGAACACCGTTTGTGATAACGTCATCATAAAGTGAAAGATATCTCTTTGCATAAGAATCGTCACCATATTTTTCTGCCTTAGTTCTTGTACCAGCAGCTGAAGCTGTGATAGCTGTTGGAAGGATAGCTGCAGCTGTCATTGCAGCTGTTAGAAGTGCGGCAATAACTGCCTTTTGCTTTTTAAGTATCATAATTGACTTTCCCCTCTCGTAACTTAAGATTTGGTTTATCATTAACATAGAGCATATTGAACAAATCTTGAAAAATCATCAACATTTCACAATACGCCCATAAACTTCATAGCTTTATTATAAATCATACCATTTGGATTGTCAACAGTTTACACAAAAATGTATTGCGAATGAATCCCAATTTGTATATCTGCACAGCGTTTAATCAATTTATTTGTATACTTTGACAATTGTATTTTGATTTTTGGCAAAATATTAGTACGAAATTCAAATAATCCACATCATTTACTATTATCATACACAAGCTTATCACATTTTTATTATAAAATTAGTTGTATTATAAAAACATTTTGTTATTTTCAGATAATTATTTTCATATTAACTATATTGTAATTTTTGTTTAATTTTTTTGTAACTTTTTTTTGAGATAATAAGATGTGTGTAACTACTTAAGGTTTAACCTTAAAGTTCTATGTTTTTGCCGGCTGTTTCAGGCGATAAC
>JAVBRC010000057.1:0-3565 GCA_031548405.1 Oscillospiraceae bacterium
GTAACAGATATTATTGCCGGATTTATCATTGACCGAACTCATTCAAGGTGGGGGCAGGCTAGACCTTATCAAATTTTCATTCTACCTTGCTGGATTCTAACAATATTAATTTTTGCTGTACCGGATATGAGTGTAGCTGCACAATCTATTTACATTTTTATTTTATATACGTTAATTAACTCTGTATGTGCAACATTCCTAAATGCCAGTGATGCTATTTTTATGGCAAGAGCAATTAAAGGGGAAAAAGAACGAGTTAAGGTTACTAGTTTTGCAGGTGTAATAACTCTTGTTGGCTGCATTGTGGTTAGTATTGCAATGCCGCAGATTTTAGATATGATTGGTGTTAGTCATACGGGTTGGATGATTATGGCTATTTCTTTCGGTCTGCCTTTAGGTGTGCTTGGTTCTGCAAGAGCTATTTTCTGTAAAGAATATGATGTTGAGACAGCAAATGAACAAAACACAGAGAAAATACCACTTTTAGAGAGTCTTAAACTTTTAGCTAAAAATAAATATATCCTGATACTCACTTTGATACTTCTTCTTTTTTATGTCCAAAGCAATATATTTACTTCAGTGCAGACTTATTATTTTAAATATATAGTTGGTAATATAGGTCTTGCTTCCGTTGTCAGTGCAGCAAATTTAATTGTACCCATTGTCATCGGATTTACACCGTACTTTTCACGTAAATTTGGTACAGTAAAGTGCCTCCGCATTGCAATGCTTATTGGTGTGGTGGGATATGTAGTTAGAACTATAGGCGGAACAAATCTTGCTACACTGCTTGTTGGTACTGTTTTATCAATGATTTCAACTGTGCCTATTACCGCACTCATTAATGTATATATAGTTGACTGCATGGATTATGGAGTATGGAAAAACGGAAAACGAATTGACGGTTTGATTTCTTCAGTAAGCGCTTTTGGAAAAAAAATTGGTGCAGCGGCTGCTTCCGCAGCAGTTGGTATTATAATGGGAAATGCAGGATATGAAGGATCGCTTGAAGTACAATCAGATTTAGCTAATTCATCTATTGTAATGCTATTTAATTACATTCCATTAGTAATCACTATTGCTATGTTTATGCTTTCAATATTATATGATATTGATAAGTATTTGCCGCAAATAAAGAAAGATTTGCATTCACAGGATGAATAATCATTAGGAGGAAATCTAATTGAAAAGAATTGATTTTAATGAAGACTGGTTGTTCAGTAAGCTTGAGTACAGTGAATCCTCCATAAAAGTAAATCTTCCGCATGATGCTATGCTGTATGAAAAACGCAATCCAAAATGTAAGAATGCAAATAATACATCATGGTTTCCGGGTGGTAAATATCTTTATGAAAAGCATTTTACAGTGCCAATAGAGTATAAAGATAAAAATATTATGATTGAATTTGAGGGAGTATACAGAAATGCAGAGGTTTTACTAAATAATATATCAATCGGAAAGCATGCTTATGGATACACCGGATTTATTTTTCCGTTAAAAAATTTAAATTATGGAGAAGAAAACATTATACAGGTATTTGTTGACAACTCTGAAGAACCAAATTCTCGCTGGTACTCAGGCAGTGGTATCTATCGTGGGGTGCATCTTCTTGTAGGAGGACAAATTTACTTAAATTCAGACGATATAAAAATACAAACTATTTCCATAAATCCGTCCATAATAGAAGTATGTGTAACTTCTGATGATGGAGTTGCTAGTATGAATGTATTCGATAAAAATGGTAAAATTGTAGCACAGGCAACTGGCATGAAGGCACAAATAATAGTACCTAATGCAACACTTTGGTCAGAACATAATCCTTATTTATATACTTTAGAAGTGACCCTTTCCGAAAATGGAGAAGTAATGGATACGGAGCATATCCGATTCGGCATACGAATGATAACTTGGAGTTCTATAAAAGGACTTTGCATCAATGGTGAAGAAACCAAACTCCGTGGTGCATGTATCCATCATGATAATGGTATTTTAGGTGCTTGCGCTTTTCGTGAAGCGGAATACAGAAAAATTCGTATTCTTAAGGAAAGCGGTTTTAATGCAATTCGTTCTTCTCATAATCCCTGTTCCAAGGCGATGTTGGATGCTTGTGATGAATATGGAATGTATGTAATGGATGAAGCTTTTGACCAGTGGTTTATTCCAAAAACAAAATTTGACTATGCTCGGAATTTTGAACAGAATTATGAAGAAGATTTAAAGTCAATGGTAGATAAGGACTATAATCATCCTTCAGTAATTATATATTCGCTTGGAAATGAGATTTCAGAAACGCAGCAGCAACGAGGGATAGAGCTTACCCAGAGGATGTCTGATTATGTAAAGAAACTGGATAGTACTCGCCCAGTAACCTGCGGCATCAACTTGTTTTTAAATGCTCTGATTAGTAAAGGCCTTGGAATATACAAAGAAGACGGAAATAATGCATCTGACTTAGTCGCTGAAGATGGTGGAAAAGCAAGTAAACTGGCAGGAAGTGCTTTTTTTAATTATTTTATGGAACATTTAGGTGCAATTAAAAACTTTGTCAGCAGAATAAATTCAGCTGATAAAGCAACAAAAGATGCTTTTGCCATTTTAGATATTTGCGGGTATAATTATGGTTCGGCACGTTATAAAATGGATGGAAAAAAATATCCTGACAGAATTATCGTTGGTTCAGAAACCTATATTCCTGATTTATATGATAATTGGAAAAAGATTCAGAAATATCCCTATTTAATTGGTGATTTTATGTGGGTTGGCTGGGATTATCTTGGGGAAGCTGGGCTTGGTAATTGGAGTTATGATAAGGCAGGGGGATATTTCAGCCCGTACCCAATGCTGCTTGCTGATAGCGGTGCGATTGATATTACAGGCTTTAAAACACCTGTCTGCTATTATAGCCAAGCAGTCTTTGGAGTGGATTCAGTTCCGCACATTGGAGTTCGTCCAGTAAATCATTCAGGAGAAAAGGTGAAAAAATCGCCATGGCGTAATACGGATGCTGTTGAGAGCTGGAGCTGGAATGGCTGTGAAGGTTTAATAGCACAAGTGGAGGTATATACACTGGAAGACAATGTTAACTTACTTCTAAATGGCAGGAAACTTGGAAGGAAAAAGACTCAAAAGGGAATTGCACGATTTAATATACCTTATGAACCCGGTACAATAATAGCAGAAGTGTTTAATTCAGATGGATTGAAAAAAGGAGAAGCCTCATTGACTACTGCAAGCAACCAGACTAAACTTACGGTTATAATGGATAAATTAACGCTGAAAGCTGATAAACAAGACTTATGCTATTTGGATATCCGTATAACAGATGAAAATGGTATTGTAAAAGTACTTGAAGAAAAAGAGATTCAGATATCCGTTCAAGGTGAAGGGATATTACAGGGGCTTGGCAGTGCAAATCCATGCACTGATGAAAGCTTTGTGTCAGATAGACATTCTACATATTATGGCAGAGCACAAGCGGTTATTCGCAGCAATGGAAATGCTGGGGATTTGAAAGTTATCGTATCTGCTGATGGTTTGGATTCAACTTTCATAAACCTTGTTGCT
>JAVBRC010000031.1:0-5970 GCA_031548405.1 Oscillospiraceae bacterium
CTTTAACTTCATATTCCGAACCAGTCAAAACTACATCCACTGTTTCTTCAGACTCAGTTGATTCAGTAGCTTCGGTTTCTATAGCTGGCGTTGTTGTAGTTTTAGCCTTAGCTTTACTTCCAACCGCTGAAACGTTTCCGTTATAAAAAAGCGTTGTAAATACAGCACAAGTCATTATAACTGAAACAAAAGTAGCTATACCCTTTCGTGATTTTTTTACTTTCATATGTATCTCCATTTTTGGATTTAACCAATTTTACTCGTCAGAGTCTTCAATTTCATCTGAGTCTGATTCAGTTGCATCCTCAGTTTTATTTCCACTCTGAATTTTATCAATACTGTCCACAGTTTCATGGTCACGCAAACGTCTTGCAACAACAAGTAAACGTGAATTATCCTCGTCCATATAGCAAGTCTGAAGTGTCAGCAGCTTATCACCGTATGCTACATCAATATCTGGTGTAACATAAGAACGGTCACGAACAACGCTTACATATTTATTAAAATCCTTTTCAGTATCAAGCTCTTCCTGATCCCAATAAGCAAATTCTTCACCATAATAGCTTTCGCCATAATCACCGCTTGTGATGAAATAACCGATTATAACATATTTATAGTCCTGATAATTTGAACTAAATTCAATTATAGGGTTTTCATCATAAAAGCTTTCATCTTGTCTGTAATAATGCAATGTTGCAAACTTTGAACCATTTAGCATATTGTGTCCATAAAGAACAATATTTTCTGATTGCTTGCTTTCGTCAGATTCAAAATTATCCCTGTAATCCATAAAGATTGAACCAGATTCAAGATATTCTCTGTATAAATCCTTGTCAAGATAATACCAGTTACCTTCCTCTTCCAGATCATCACCATGATACTGAACAACTGGATAATCAACATTAGTATTGCTGATTTTTATATATCCAACGACATCTTTATTTTCCTGAAGAAGAACCTTTGCAAGTCCTGTAAGCCCCTGTTCTTCAGAGAAACTGTCAATTACAGGCAATGTTGGTTCTGTTGGTATTTCAACTGGTGCAAGAACATCAACGGCTGAACTTTCAGCAGTTTTTTCTTCCTTACATCCTCCAAAAACCATTACTAAGCTTAAAGCTATTACGCCGACAATGGCAGTACAGCTGATTTTAAGTAAGTTTTTCTTTGTTATCATTTTGTTCTCAATCCCTTTCATACGTCCTTAATTGTTTGTAAGCGGATAGCCTTCAAATTCGGCATCCGGATCGTATGTCTTTTCGTTCCAACTATAATATATTGACGGCCAGAGTATATTCGGGTTTTTAGTCACATTGTCTGTTCCCTCATAAGGATCTTCACCGTCACGCAGAAGCCTGCCCATAACTATAAGTCTTCCTGTATCAAAAACACTGTTGCAGGTTGAGAGTGTCAACAGCTGGTCGCCATACTCGACATCAACTTCATTGAATGTAAGTGCACGCTTTTTCGCATTGTTTACAAATTCATAGAAGTCATCTTCACCAGCAAAATTCAGTGTATTCCAACACTCAAACTTTGTTTCGGTTTCATCTTCAGCGTCAATAATAAAATACGCAAAAATTTTATATTTGTATGTTTCATAATTTGAGCTAAGCTCAATAATAGGATTTTCACTATAAAATCCATCTGAGTCCTCATAAGCCTGAAGTCCGCCAAACATTGAGCCGTCCTTCATATCATGACCGTAAATCACCAGATTCTGAGAATTTTCAAGAACTCTTATTCCATCAACAACATAATCAAAGTAATTTCGCCAATCAAGGAAAATTGTTCCCGCTTTTGCGTCCTCATGATCAATATTTTTATTCAGGTAATATTCATTGCCGTCTTCTTTTCTTCGCTGAACAACAGGATAACTGATATCAGTGTTAGAAATTTTTATATAACCGACAACGTCCTTGTTTCTTTCAAGAAGAAGCTTTGCACCCTCTTTTAATTCCCAGGTTTTATAAGTAGTTCTGTCTGTATCACTGTCCTGTGAAGAATCAACAAGCATCTGCTGCTGATTTGCCTTGTCATAGATATCTTCAATCTCTGTTCCAAGTTGCCTGTTCTTATAATTTTCCCAGTAATAATCGGCAATAAGGAAAAGACAAACGCTAAACACTATTACAGCTATCATAAAAATAAGTTTTCTGATAACTTCAACAGCACTATCACCTCTCCAAGGAAAAATACCTCTCAGAACATCTTTATATGTTTTTCTTTGATTTCCAAGCGTTCTTTTCTGCGGAAGGCTATCTGGCATAACAGAAAGCATCTGCTGTAAAAAATTAAAAATTCTGAATGCTGTATGCATTCTGATATTATCACGACTTTTATCTTCAAGCTGCCAAAGCTTTAACAGCTTAACAATACGCTTTTTTCCGCAGCTTATACCAACATAAACCATACCAATTGGTTTTTCAGGTGTTCCACCACCAGGACCAGCAGTTCCTGTAACAGATATGCATATATCCGCCCCAGATTGCTTTTGAAGCCCTGTAACCATTGCATAGGCAACCTGACGGCTTACTGCACCATATTGCTTAAACATTGATTTTGGAACACCAAGGTACTCATGTTTAATTTTATTTGAATATGTACAAACACCGATTTCAAAAATCCTTGAAGCCCCTGGAACTGAGGTTATCAGCTCTGAAAGAAGCCCACCAGTACAGCTTTCAGCAGTAGCAATAGTTACACCTTTTAGTAATAACAATTTTACTACATCTGTAACTAATTTGTCAAGAATTTTAGGGGTCACTTCAGTAGTTTGTCCCAATTCACCATATTCCATATCTGAATTTTTCATATTTTCACCAAATTTTCGTTTATATAATTAATATTATAAATCAAGGTTAAACACTTTAAGCTCAGTTTCATTAACTGCCTTCTCAAGCAATTCAGAAAAGTCGAAACTATTTTGTGCCGCTTCAACATCAGCAAGAAGTGGTCTTACCTTAGGATGGCGAGGAGTGAATACAGTACAACAATCCTCATATGGCAAAATAGATGTTTCAAATGTATCAATCTTTCTTGCAATCTCAACGATTTCAGTTTTATCCATTCCGATAAGCGGTCTGAAAACTGGCATTCTACAAACAGCATCAGTACAAGCAAGCGCATTCATTGTCTGGCTTGCAACCTGTCCAACGCTCTCGCCTGTTATAAGTGCAAGGCACTTTTCGCGTTCGCTGATACGCTGTGCGATTTCCATCATAAGTCTTCTCATTATAATAGTGAAAAATTCTTCAGGACAATTATTTTTAATAGCTTCCTGCAATTCAGTAAACGGTACGCAGAAAAATGCTATACTTCCGCAATAAGGTGTCATTTTTTCACAAAGCTGTTCAACCTTGAGTCTTGCTCTTTCTGATGTATAAGGAGGGCTTACATAGTGTATAGCAGATAAATGAACGCCTCTCTTAGCAAGCATATATCCTGCAACAGGACTATCTATTCCGCCTGAAAGCAACAGCATTGCATGACCGCTTGTCCCAACCGGAAGTCCACCAGCACCCTTGATATTTTCACCATGTACATAAGCCTTAGTATCACGAATTTCAACTGTAACTGTAACCTCTGGGTTATGAACATCAACTTCAAGATGTGTAAATTTTGAAAGTAATTCACCGCCAAGCTCACGACATATTTCCGGAGATTTCATTGGAAAACTCTTATCTGCTCTTTTAGCAGTAACCTTGAATGTTGATGCATTGCTAAGTACTTCATCAAGGTATTCAAGGCTGACGTTTTTAATACTCTCAAAATCCTTTTCACATACAGCTGCACGGCAAAGTGCCGCAATACCAAAAACTTTCTGCAAACGGGTCACAGCCTCTAATGCATCAAAGCCATCCTCAAGAGGTCTTATGTAAATAGTAGACTGTGCTCTTGTAACTTCATTTCTTCCAAGACTTTTAATACGTCTTTTTATAGTTTTAACGAGAATGTCCTCAAAAGTACGTTTATTCAAACCCTTGAGTGCCATTTCTCCATATTTCACCAAAATTATTTCCTGCATTTTTATATGTATCCTCTCTGTTATTCAAAATAAAAAAGCTCTTCAAAATTCATTTCAAGAGCTACACAAATCAACAAAGCAAGCTTTGCACTTGGACAAAACTGGTTGTTTTCAATCGAACTTATAGTCTGACGTGAAACCCCCACCATTTCCGCAAGCTCTCCCTGCGAAATCTGCTTTTTGGCTCTGACAGCCTTTAGACAGTTTTGCAGTATTAACGCTTCCATTTCTATATATGTCCCCCTGTCAGAAATCCATAATAAATAATTTTATCCAACATATAACTGCAACAGCAGAAACTATTCCAAAAAAGAGATCTTTTCTTTTGTGCAATTTCATAAATCTGTAAAAATTATCAGCGCAACAGTAAGACATGGCCATTATACAATATGGATAAATACTTTTTCCTTTTATGATGCTTAAAATTATAAAGATAATGCAATTCACACAAACAACAACCCCTGAAAATCTCAGGGCATCAAGATATACTTTTTGAACTCTTTCGTCAGGGTGATCTTCACGACCACGTTTAAGTATTTCGTCCTTATCCATAGTAAATCCTTTCAGGTTTGTTGACTATTATCACCTTAGTGAAGCGAGCAGCGTGACGCTGCATCCAATCGCCGTTCGGCGGGGTTAGTTAATTGTACTCGCCAAACAACATTTCAAAACATCGAATTTTACTAATCATTCTGCATTATTAATAATACCATATTCACGCTTTTGTGTCAAGTAAACTTGACATGAAAATTTTACTTTTCTAAGAATTTATTTACTATGTATAAGACGTTTCTTCCCCTCATCAATCGCTTCAGCAAGCAATTCCAGTTCAGAAAGTGTATTTTGCGGACATAAGCTAACTCTAAGAGCAGAATCAGCAAGTTGTGGCTTTAGTCCAAACTCCGTAAGCACACCACTTTGAGCACCCTTTGAACACGCTGAACCACTTGAAACATAGATACCCTTTGATTCAAGATAGTGGAGCATAATTTCAGAGCGTATCCCTGCAACAGATATATTAATAATATAAGGCGAACAATTCTCACCAGAATTTAACGTCACTCCGTCAATAACGGCAATACGTTCTTCAAAAAGTCTTTTAAGATTTTCCATTTCTTTATATCTTTTCTCTATTGTACCGCCAAGAACCGTTACCGCCGCACCAAAAGCCGCAATCATAGGAACGTTTTCAGTCCCTGGGCGAACGCCCCTTTCCTGACTGCCACCAAAAAGCATATTTGAAATACGAGTACCCTTTTTTATATAAAGTACGCCAGCGCCCTTACAGCCGTAAATTTTATGAGCACTCATTGAAATAAGATCAGCATTAAGATTAGTCGTTTTCAACGGAAGTTTCATAAATCCCTGAACAGCATCACAATGGGTTATACATTCTGGATATTTCTTTTTAATCCCATGAAACGCTTGTCTTACTGGTAAAATATAACCCGTTTCATTATTCACCATCATCATACTCACAAGACACGTCTTTTCATCAACAATGTTTATAATGTCTTCATGAGAAATTTCTCCATCATCATTGGGTGAAATTCTGACAACTTCAAAGCCCTGATTTTCAAGCTCATCCATAGCAGACTTTACAGAGGCATGTTCAATTGTTGTTGTAACAATTTTCCGACGACGCTTGCCATGTGTTTTAGCTGTACCGAAAATAGCTGTATTGTTACTTTCAGTTGCCCCCGATGTAAAATAAATATTTTCAGGTGCGCAAGCAATTTCCTTGGCAATAACTTTTCTGACATTATCCGTCACAATCTGGGCATGAAGTCCTTTGGTATGAAGTGACGATGGATTCCCATAATTTTCTTCCATGCAAGTCACAGCTGCATTAACCGCCTCCTTGCAAGGTTTTGTTGTTGCCGCATTATCTAGGTATATTTCCATTTAAATCAATCCGTTCTAATAAAAAATCGTTTTTATTATAC
>JAVBRC010000139.1:0-14880 GCA_031548405.1 Oscillospiraceae bacterium
TAAATGAGCGTTCAATTATTGAAAACTACGTAAGATGGATAGTTAAAACAGATGTAGAGAGCAATCATGTTACAAATAATGTTTTTGAAAAATTCAAGACTTACAGCCCCCTTACAGCAGCTGAGTTCGCTCTTATAAAAAATGAATACACTACCTCATGCGGTTATATTCATGGTTCAATGTTGCTAAACGACAGTTTATCATGTGTTTTCAATGATTGTGTTTCGAATTTTGCTGTATTTAAAAACAAAAATTGCTATTACATTAGATTAACGAATATAATTAAAGCGTTTAACAGGTTGTTGATATCCACCTATTATAATGATATTGATAATGCCTTTCATCGTCGTAAAACAATTTTGGAATATCTTATAGGGAAACCCTTGGTTGATGATTTATTTAGGCTAATATAACAAAAACGGAACATTTCATTTTGAGATGTTCCGTTTTTTATATTGTGCTTGTCATATAAAACACTAATTCATCATTATTTATAATTAATGAATTATACTATAATCAAACAATGAACAGCAAAAACGCACCTCTACTCTCAAAAATCAAAAGCAAACACTCACAACCAAATACACACCCAAGGCAGAATTTAACACTGCCTATTTTCATGCATAGAAAGTATGGGAAGGTATATTTATTTTATATATAAAAAATAAATATCAATCATGTCAACTACATGACTCAAATTAAACAGATTGGAGGTGTAGGGTTAGGGTATACTCAAAATTTACAGTAGAAAGAGAGGTATTCAGATTACGATGCTTTCAGCGGACAAGTTGTGAATCGCTTGGCATAGGGGAAAAGGAGGTCGGTAAATGAATGTAGCCTATGTAAGGGTTTCAACGGTTGAGCAGAACGAAGAACGGCAAATACAAGCGTTGGAGGCTTACAAAATTGACAGATGGTTTAACGAGAAGATTTCAGGTAAAAACACAGAACGTCCAAAATTAAAGGAAATGCTTGATTTTGTTCGTGAGGGCGATACGGTTTATGTTCTGGATTGGAGTCGATTAAGCCGAAGTGCATCAGATTTGCTGGGACTCATTGAAAAACTGTCCAAGAAGGAAGTTAAGCTGATAAGTTTAAAGGAAAGCTTTGACACGAGTTCTTCCACAGGCAAGCTGATGTTGGGTTTAATTGCTCTCATAAACGAGTTTGAACGTAATAATTTGCTTGAAAGACAGCGTGAGGGCATTGAAATTGCGAAACAGCAGGGCAAATATACTGGTCGTAAACCAAACAAATACGACACAAAACAATTGGAGGAAATTATGGCAGGCATATCCACCAAGACAATGACGGTTACAGAGGCAGCAAAACGGCTTCACGTCACAAGGGCTACTGTTTACAATATTCTCCACAGACACGAAAAAAGAAAGGAAAATGGTAATATATGAATACAAGAGAGTTCAACAAAAAGTTAGCACCAGAGGCACGAACAAAGATTAGCACTTTGCATCAGTTTAAAAAGTTGCACAAGGACAACATAGATTCGACAAAGCTTGAAAAAGTTGTAACTCAGATAGACAGAGTGGAATATACAAACCACGACGTTTCCGCAGTGTTTGAGGATGGACAAATTGTAAATGCATCATTTCTGGGTTCTTTCTCAAAATGTAAGGTAAATGTCCATAGACTAACAAGCCATGGCAGTGTTTGGGATAACAAATGCATTCACAAAAATGGTCGTTTGCAATTAAAGGTGAAAGGTTGCAAGGTTTATCTGGAGGAATTCATAGCAATCTGCATGAGCATTCACGAAAAACAGCTTCCAATGTCCTTAAAAGGCTGGACGGCACATACAATGGATGCTTCTGGTTCAAAGCACATGGCTACAAAGCTTGGGCTAAGTACAAACTTCCGTCCTGACAACATTGAGTGGTGTTTACAGCCAGACGTTGCATATCACGAGCTTATTGCAGAAGAAATAAAAAAAGCGGCAGGAGACGCATATAAATTCAGTGCCAATGATGAAACATTAAAGCAAATTTACCAGACTAAAGGAAAAAATGAACTGGCAGAATACTGCGAGAAAAACCTAGAAAAGGTTGATAATGAAGAGTTTGAAAGCCTATTAGTCCGGAATAACGACTGTTTTGGAATGGACGAGGATGAACTTTATTAATGAAAGGACACCGCCTATTTGGGCGGTGAGCGTGAAAAACAATGAAAGTTAATATAAATGGAAAGAACAAAAACAATAATAACACAAAGCCAGTTACACTTACAATGGCACAGATTCAGATGATACAAAATGATGATGTTATTGCATTTATGCAGAAAATAAAATGTGTCGTGCCAACTTCAACAAGTATCACAGCACATTTTAAAAATGGTGGAAGCATTACAGCTTTCTATGATGGAAATTATGAAAAGTGCAATATACATGGAAAACCATGTGGCAGTGGCGGTTTTAAATCTGGCACAGGGGTAACGGTAAATGGTCATGTGCAGATAGGCGTTGATGGTCGTACAATGCTTATCGAAAGGTTTATTGCAGTCTGCATTGATTTCTATAATGATGAGATAAAATCATCTTATAGTAATCTCGTAGCGAATGTGATGGACGGTTCTGGTTCGAAATACACTTCCCATGAACTTAGTATAAAACCAGACTTAAGTCCTGAAAACTTGGAATGGTGTTCACTTCAAGATAATGCTTCTCACGGACAACTGATAAAAAAGCTGGCACAAAGAACAGGACATGTTTACAGATTTAGTGCTTCGGATAAAGTCTTGCATGACCTTCTATACAACGGCAGTACGAAAGCTTTAATAGAATATTGTGAAAAATATTTAGTTAGAATCAGGTAAGATTTGATGCAATAAGTTTGTAGTATAAGTTTATAAATCAAAACGATATTAGAGATAAAATCAGGGGGGATTTCAATTTGAAATTTCCCCTGTTTTAGAATTTAGAGTTGGGAGAAAAAATCGAGGGTTGCCCAGAAGTTCCAGATTGAGTTTTAAAGGGGGTATTGTTTAATAGGGATGAGTTGCGGAGTGAGTTTGGAAAGTGGCTGAAAACGGTGTTTTCAGTGGATTTCAAAGGTGTTTCTTATCAAGATTTATTAAATTCAAGAATATCAAGTTTAAGAAGGGAGATGGTTGAAATTTATGAATGATGAAAAGGGGCGTGACAAAATGGATTTGATAGTCCAGATTTGCAAGGAAAACTATAAAATGTGTAAGGCAATGGTTCAATATTTCTCGCAGAGGAGTGTTGACGTGGATAAAAAATTCCAGAAAATCGAGAAACAAATTGATTCTGTGAAAGAAGATATCCACCAGTTGGACAAGTTGAGAGCGGATGACCGTCATGTTTATACAGACGAGGAACTGGCGAAACTCAAGATTTCCATGAGTTGGAATGAACTGCATTTAAAAACAAAAATCCCTGTTTCAACGCTTCAATATCGTTGCAGACGATACAAAGGCGAAACAGGAACGACAGGAGGTATTCAATGATAAAATTCAAGGTGAATGGCAAAGACTTGAGTTCAGAGGATTTGAACATGTGCATCAACAGGGACAGCGTGACTGGGAAAACGGAAATCAGTTTCTTCACGGACAGTCAGGATGTTGTGATTGATAATTCTAATGCGACAATTAATATTTATATTGGCATTGAATGTGATGATAAATTGGCTGAATTAATGGACGAAAGCCAAAATTCCGAAGTCAATATTCAGAAAACAATTCACGCTCTTGCGGTTGCAAGGCATGAGTTTGACAGTCTGGTTCGTCAATATTATAAGGCTTGCGGAAAAATGTAGGGGGTATGATGTGAGGGAAAGACTAGATATTTGATGATTCCTCAACATAATTTTCAACGATAAGCTTGATGATTTCTTTTTGCTTTTTTGACAACTTGCGGTAGTTATTCATGTGAGATATTTCATCAGAATTAAGGTCGAATTCGGATAGTTCTTCCATAATATGGTCAATGTTAGAATGTCCTATCAGATAATCGACTGAAGTTTCAAAGTAATCAGCAATCCTAATAAGAGTCTGTATATCAGGTTCAATTTTATGGTTTTCATACTTGTTTATCGATTGTTGGCTTGTTTCTATGGCGTCGGCTAACTTTTGTTGGCTGATGCCTTTTTTATTCCTTAATTTTTTTAAATTCTCTATCACATTATCACCGCCTTAAATTAATCATAACACCTTTTTAGAGTCAATCAAAACCCTTTAAATTAGTTGTTGACAACACCTTTTGGGTGTGATATAATCAATATTGTAGAAAAATATGCTTTTATGCAATATTGAGGAGGTTAATATGAAGAAAAAAATTATTGCTCTCTTGTTACTTGGTGCCGTGGCGTGCCAGTTGGTGGCTTGCTCTTTCGAGCCAAAATGCAAGGAAAAAGACTGTGACAAAACCGACATTTATGAAGATGGATACTGTAAGAAACATTATTATCAAAATGAAGTTGGTGATTTTGTTAAAGACCCTAACGGTTATTTAAATGAAAAATTCAATTGAGGTGATTAATCATGGTATTTTTATCAATTCTATCTGCATTGACATCTTCGTCAATGTTTGTATTCGGTGGCAGAAGTAAAACGGCTGCTATGTCAGGTGCTTCGTCAAGTACCTCTTCAGTTAACCCCCTAGTAATAGTACTTATTATTTTGGCAATCATTGTTATTATTTATGTCATTGTGACTATTATAATGGCTGCGAGAGGGAAAATAAAAGGCGACAAAGAAGCTATGAAGCTATTTGAAGATATGCAAAATAACGATTTGGAGGATGACAATGACAATAGGACAAGTTAGTGTAGTTTGTTTTTTGCTTGTACTCTTCACAGTAATAACACTTATTTTCATGATTGCAACTCGTGCTGGCAAAATAAAAGATAAACCATTAGACGACTCAAAATGGCAGTTGAACGATGAAAGTTTAAATGCAGTTAAACGCAAACACCTTGCCCACAAACAGGAAACGTTCGAAGGAATGCTTGGAAAAAGTTCAGTTATTAAAGTTGTTGAAAAAAACAGTTGCAAACAAGGATTTTGTTTTGTAACAAATAAGGCTTATTATTTTATCGGCAACATCTATCAAAAGTTTCATGGATTGTTTTATCGAAAAACAGATATTCAGCATAGAATTAATGCAGATGAATTAAAGGGCGTTAAAGTTGAGAGAATATTTTTGTTCAGAACCTTGTTGTTCTTTATAATTTCGTTATTCAACCTTTATTTTGATATTCGAATAGATATATTGTTTGGAGAATTTGGTGAAAACGTTGGTGCAACCATAGCAGACATAGGAGTAGTAATAGTATTAGCATTTTTTATCTCTCAGATTCTTTGTTTAATATTAATTATTATTAATCTTATAAATATGGTTTCAAAACGAAGAACTATTCTTTGCTTTGAATTTGTTTCACAGACCATACAATTCCCTGTAGGTATTTTGGGAAAGCAGGAAATAAAGGACTTTTACAATACCATCAGCAGGGTTCAGAAGATAGTACAAAATGATGTTCAAAAGGATATTGCTAATAAGAATGTCAGTAACTCTTTAAACGTTACAACCACTAGCAATAAAATTGAGCAACTGAAAGAACTTTCAGCACTTCATGAACAAGGTGCAATCGGAACAGAAGAATTTGAAACCTTAAAAGCCGAACTTATTGGAAATAAACTTAATGCATTGTTCTGTCCAAAATGTTCAGTAAAGTTATCTGATGGTGCTGAATTCTGTAGTAATTGTGGCTGTAAATTATAAAAATAAATAATACGAGGGAATAAAAATGTTTTGTATAAATTGTGGAAATAAAATCGAAGAAAACTCTAAGTTTTGCTCTTCTTGTGGGGCTGTTCAGGAAAATGTAACATCATGTGAAGCACGAACAAATTATGCTAATCAACAACCATTACAACAAGGTATGCCAACTAAGAAAATAAAAAAGAAATCCAAAGTTGTTATTGCTGCTGTTCTATCACTTGTTATCGTAATTGGTGGTGCTTTTGCTTATAGAAATCTGCAACCATACATTAATGAAATTGGTAATAAAGAGAAAAGTTACAGTTTAGATGATGCAAATGAAAATGCAAAAAAAGCGTATTTAGAAATCTGTGAGTATTTTGACGACCTTGAAGAACAAGGTCAGCATTATCAAGATTATTTTTTACATGGCTTTTTTTCAGGGATACTTCAACCCGATGGACGCAAAGACATTGAGCAAATACTCGGCAACGCAGTTGAAGATGGATATATTCAAATAATGACAAGTGGAAAAAAATCTGATTATTATTATGCTGATATTAGATTCACTGTTCAATGGTGTGGCGATGAGTCAGGTAATGGTGCAGTTGGTCAATATCCTAATCCTATTCAAGATAAGGATGAAAACGACGTCGAATTTGGAACGATTTTTGAGTATTTTATAACCGCACCATGATAAGCAAATATACAGGTTTTAGTAACTTCTACTAGATGATGCGATTTCAAAATATCAAATTAAATACTATGGAGGTTGAATTTATGAGGAAAAAGATTATATTTATACTTGCTATATCACTTTTAACAGCAAGCATGTCTGCCTGTACAAATAAGGCTAGTGTTGAACTTGGGCAAAAAACAAGTAGTGTACAAGTTGGTGAGAGCATATCAGAAGTTCAAAGTGAAACCGTTAGTGAGGAAACAGAACCAATTGATGTTACAGAAAGCGACACTAGTGATGAAATTGAACAGTATAAGAACGCTGATATTGAATTCATAAAGGAGCTTATTGATTCTAGTGACTATGCATATGCTTATTACCAAATTGATCAGTTCATTTCATATTACGGTACCGACAACACGATTTCAAAGCTTCAAAATGAATTAAAGCAAAAGGTATTAAGCGAGGTCGATGTAAATGTTAATGGATACCTTGCAAACAATGATTACCTTTCTGCTTCTGAATATATTAATGGCATCAAATTTGATTTTAAAGATTATACAGAACTCCAAGAACTTTATGAGCAGACGATCAATAGTTATGTTGATTCTGTCATTCATGAAGCAAAAGTTGCTATTGCTTCAGGCAATTATAACAGAGCGAAAGATATTATTGCGGTCGGTGAAGCAAATTTAGTAGATAACGTACGACTTGCAACGGCAAAGGGGGAATTTACGGCTTATGAACCTGTTTATTTAATCGACTTGGATATCTTTAATGGAAGTGTTGTACCACCGTCCATAGATATTAATAGAAATATGCGTGATATAAAATTGGGCGAAACGGCTGATTCTCATAGTTATGTAAAAGACAATACAGGCACAGATCATGTGTTTTCGTACTTTATAGGATTGAATCCGACATCTTCGAAGGGTGAATGTTTCGCTGAGTATTTAATAAATAAAAAATATAATACTTTTGATGGGATATGTGCTGTTTCTGACGAGAATACAATATCACTGTATCCTGCCTATTTTGAAGTGTATGGTGATGGTGAACTACTCTACACCTCACCTTGGATGGAAAAAGGTGTTATGCCTGAAACATTTTCTATTGATGTAAGTAATGTGGATTTATTGCGATTGGAATTTCACAATGATGGGGGAATTACAAGTAGTAATAAGGCTGCAAGGATATTTGATGGTGTATTTACCAAAACTTTAGACTTGAACGAGTGAAAATCATAATAACAAGTTAAATAGAAACAACCGCCATACAGTACAAGTTTAGGTACTGTATGGCGGTTGTTTTTCGTTTTGAGAGACTGTCAAGTTGTTAAGTTTATAATATCGTGAAAATAAGGAAGTGACTTTAGGTGAGTAAAGTTACTTCCTTGTTTTTTACGCAACCAGCTTGTTAGTTAAAATTCACAAACTTTGAAACAAACTGATGCTTTCAATTGACGACGTAGTCAATTTTTTTTAAGGGCTTATTTAAAACTGCACGATTTGAAAATTAAATAGGCGAGGGCGTCTACAACCATGATAGGCTTGTACTAAGCGAGACAACGTTATAATCGGCTTTATACCATACTGCATGTAATTGTTTTTAAACAGCACCGTTAGAAAACAATCACAATAATAAAAATGCAGGAGGTTCATTATGAACACAACAACAAATGACAAGTCAAACATGGTAATGGCAACAACCCAAGAAAGCACTTTAGAAAATCAGGCAAAAGAATTTGAACCAGCAAACATCAAATATGTAGAAAGCATCTTTACTGATGATTACAGAATTGAAGACCTGAAACTCATACTGGATGCAAATACTGGATATAAATATGAGTTGTTCGAAAATGAATCAGGAGCATCTTGGGTAAGATGTGTAAAAAAGAAGAACACTTCAACTAAATTTGACATCTTACTGGAGAATGTAATCAAGGGCAATAAGGTGTTTAGGAAGATGCATGGTTATGCAAATTTCCCAGATAACATGATTGATGTTCTTGGAGAGTATTTGGCATTATTAAGAACGGCAGGAAAGTACACAGTTAAGGTTGAAAAGAAATTTGCAAGTAATAAGCTGTTCATGCTTATGGTTGATACAATTAAAAACGTAGGCATTGATGGATTTAATATCGTTGAACACGATGATAAACTATATTTACGAAAAGGCTTTGTTATTCAAAATTTAAATACAACACCTAAGAAGATTAAATCTTGGGCAGAAGATCTATATAAGCTTTGTATTATTGCAGAAAGAGATAAAAATGAACTTACAAAATTGAAAGATATACACAAAACTGGCAAGAGAGAGCGAGTTTATGCATTTAAAAAGGAGGTGTTCAAAAACGTGCAAAATTCAACAAATACTCGTGAATATACTTGTTCTATTACTGATGAAATAAAATTACTTAATAAAGAAAACATTATCCCTTGGTATGGTGGCAAATTTGCATGGGTGGATTGTCTTGTGAGATTGATTTTAAAGGCACAAAGGACTTGTAATGCTGATACATATATAGAGCCATATCTTGGTGGAGGTAAATGTTTTTATAATCTGCCGAACAATGTGTTTCAGAAATACATACTTAATGAGTTGTATATCAATTTATTTACGCTTTGGAAAGTATTGCTAAAAAGAGATGCAACAGTGGAAATGATATCATATGCGAAAAACATTTCAGTAAGCAAGGAATCCTTTAAAAACTCATTAGATATGATTGAAAATGATAGTTGCATAAACGAGATTCAAAGAGCAGCACATACATACCATGTAATCATGAACAGCAGAGATTCAGCTATGAATAGCTATTCCATCGATGAAAGATACATTAAACACTGTGATAAGCTTATTGAAAAAAGAAGCAAATTCCCAGTAGGTGAAGTAAATTTAAGCAATATGGATGCTTTGGGCTTAATTAAAAAACACATGATAAATCCGAAAGCAGTTATTTTCCTTGACCCACCATATTTGGTTGATGAACTTGTAGCAACGAGTGTTTACAAGGAAAAAGAGGCTGTTAAGACCGAACATCATACGCAACTCATTGACCTTTTGTGTTCTGAAAGCTGTAAGGCTAAAGTGATTCTATGTGGCTATTACCGACAAACCGAAAAGACAAAGAATGGAGTACATTTGTATGATAAATTGCTGAAACATGGGTTTCAGATTCTCAAGTTTCCAGAACGAGCAAAACCATCCAGTAAAAATGCGGCAAAAGCTACGGAGTATATTTGGTTGAATTTCTAAAATTGCACGGGTTTTGTACAAGTTTTGAGCGGATATTGAACAAAGCTTGCACAGGTTTCGCGCAAGAATATCCCCCACTAACCGCAAATCTATGTCTGTGGGGAGGCTATGACAAGAGATACTAGAAGATGAGTAGAAAGAAATAAATGCATGTCCATTATCTGCTATGACTTATGGAGGTAAAGTAACAAGGCATTATGTAATAATGTGATTTCCGATTGGCAGAGTTTTTGTTTATCCCTTAGAACGTATGGGTGTATAGTTCTGCATAGGGAAAGTCCAGATTAAAGATGACAAAAAGCTTTAAGCGTCTCAAATCAAATGTGTACAGTATTAACGAGTATTAATCTATGGACTAAAGCTTTTGGCGTAGGATGTGTGTTTGCAACAGTAATAAGTGGTTCAGGTGGTTTCAAAAGAAACAAATGAGCAGTGTAGTTTATTTACTGCGTAATCTTAATTTTATACTCGTGCTTTAAGTTAATATTTTACCAAATCAAATTCTAAAATGAAGAAAAATTGGGGTGTCAATTCTAAGCTATTCCAGATAAGCCAGATTCAATTTCACTTTTAAGGTGATAATTTTAGGTTGGAGAGTAGAAAACAAATTCTAGGGTGTTCCCAGTGCAAACCAGAAGATATGGTGATTGTGAAGTAATTATGAGTTGGAAAATCCAATAAATGTAAGAAGTTGTGGAATTTAGAAATTTATAGATATCTTTTATCATAAGGGTGCACGAAGGATTTGGTTGTTTAACTCAATAATTTGTTTCATGCATATAGAAAATGAAAAAACAGATGGCATATCATAGGGTTTATATTGTCACTTACAATTCATTAACTTTTAATCACTGCAACAAGGCGTATCAAAACCATACAGTTAATTAGAAAAAAGCATTCACGACGTCTCACAATGATGATGCACGTTTAAATAGGCGTATGAGTATAGGCTATTACAACAGTAAGAAAGGAGGCAACGACGTATGAAAAAGTCTGATTATATATGTTCACCGAAGTTTCACAAAACATTCAGATGGATTATACTCACGAAAAGCCAATCAGCGTTCTAATAGAATTAGAAATTACTTAAGAACACTAAAGATTAGCAGAAAGGAGGTGCGAGTTTATGCCAAAAGTAGTAATGCTCACAATTAAAGAGGCAGCAGACTTGGTTGAAGGATTGACGGAATATAGAGTTCGTCAGATGTGCGTAACAGGTCAGATTCCTTGCATTATGGCAGGTAAGAAATATCTGATTAACAAGGAGATATTTTTTAATTATCTGTACGGCAAGGCTGTTTAATAGATTGATTTAGAAAAATGGTTTGTATTCAAGTTGCATAATGGCTGCAATTTGCTGTTGTGCGACTTACAAGCCTAAAATTACGATATCAGGAGGAAAATGTTAATGGCAAACATACGAAAGAGAGGAAACTCATATCAAATCAGGGTTTCATGCGGTTATGATGTGAACAAAAATCAAAAGTTTCAGTCGATATCTTGGAAGCCAGAGCCTCACATGACAGAAAAACAGATTGAAAAGGAACTAAATCGACAGGTAATTCTGTTTGAAGAAAAATGCAAAAAAGGACAAGTTACTGCATCGGTTAAGTTTGAAACACTTGCTGAGGAATGGTTGGATCAACATGCAAAAATCAGTCTAAAAAACACAACTTACATACGCATGAAACAGCTCAGAACACGCATTTACCCTGCGATTGGTCATATGAAGCTTGATAAAATCACAGCACGAATTCTTCAGGACTTCGTTACTGATATGTCCATCAATGGCACAAGCTTCAAGACAGGAAAGCCGATTTCAAGCAAAACTGTGACACATCATCTAAGCTTTATTTCAGATGTGTTTAACTATGCAATCCGCATGGATATGCTGATGGACAATCCTTGCAGGAGGGTGTTTATTCCCAAAAGTAAACCGAAGGAAAAGGAATTCTACACCATTGAAGAAGTGAAAAAGCTATTTGATTTACTGAAAGTCGAGCCATTAAAATATCAGCTATTCTTTAATCTGGCGATATACAGTGGCTTCAGACGTGGTGAATTGTTGGGTTTAGAGTGGAAGGATATTGAGTGGGACTCAGGTGTAATCAGCATCCACAGAACCTCAAATTACACGGCTGAACGTGGAACTTATACTGATACAACCAAAACAAAGAAGTCAATGAGGTCTCTGAAATTCCCAGAATTTATCATTGACATGCTTCGTAAATTCAAGGTTGAACAAGATATTGAAATTGAACGCTTAGGAACAAAATGGGAGGATAATGACAGATTGTTTACCAAATGGAACGGTGAACCAATGAATAACGGAACACCATATTTCTGGTTTAACGAGTTCTGCGAAAGAAACAATTTCCGAGATTCTGTGACATTCATAGCCTTCGACATTTAAATGCTAGTTTACTGATTAATGCTGGAATAGATGCGGTGGCTGTTTCTGGAGCATTGGGACATGCTCATACAAGTACTACTTTGAATATTTACAGTCATTTATTCCAGCAAGCCCAAGCGAGGACTTGTGATGCGATTTCGAATGCCCTCAATTTCGAAAAGAAGTTGGATGAAAAACCAGATAAGCCGAATGTGGTTTCATAAAAAAATGCCCTGAAGTAGCGACTTCAGAGCATTAGATACTATATCAAAAATAATGGTCAGATAATGGACAAAGCTATTTCAGAACAAAAAGAAAACTCCAGAAACCTTGATATACAAGCGTTTCTGGAGTTTTAGTCTGGTGACCCGTACGGGAATTGAACCCATGATTCCGCCGTGAAAGGGCAGTGTCTTAACCTCTTGACCAACGGGCCGTAATGGTAGCGGCAGTAGGATTCGAACCAACGACCAATCGGGTATGAACCGAGTACTCTAGCCAACTGAGCTATGCCGCCATATCTTTTGTCGTTTCGCTTACCGCTTAACTCGACTATATTATTATACACTGTTATGTACCAAATGTCAATAAGTTTTTTGAAAAAAACTCGCATTTGTATAACTTCACAGTTTAAGCACTATAATTCGGCTTTATAATGTGCAATAAAGCTAGAAAATCATGTATTACAGTCGAAAATCGTTATAAATAAAGCGTGCTGAACAATTTCATTATCAACAGAATCATTCATAAAATCAATCAAAACTTGATTTAGAAGTGTTTTTGATTTGTTCAGCAGCATTAAATAACTCCCTCTCATGTAAATAAAAATCTGAGAAGGAGAAATTATTAATTAAATAGTTGTGGGAACGAGTTCATAACTGTCAATAGAATATAAATTGCAATTGGGAGTATCAACAAAATTGATGACACTGCAACTCCGTTCCTAAGCTTCTGATGAGGCATTGAATACGGCAATCTATTATTCTTATGGAATTTCACATATAAAACAACTCCAGCAATACAAGCCCCAAACATTACAAATCCCACTAAAGCAGCCGTAAAATGGTCATCCATAATACCAGAATAAGATACTGCAAAAGAAAATATATTAGAAAGTGCATGAACAATCATTGATGGTATAATTGAATTATGCTTAATAGTGATATGTGACAGGAAAATACCCATAATAAAAGCAAATATAAATTGGCTTACATTTGCGTGCATTAACCCAAACATAAGAGAACTAACCATAATTCCAAAACGTTGACTTACTCTTGAAAGATTTTTTAAGACAAATCCTCGATACATAAGTTCTTCTGTAACGGGTGCTACAAAGCAAACGTAAATTGCAGTTATTACAATAGTTTTTGTACTTTGATAACTCATAATTTCCGAACCAACAGACATATCAACACCACTAAAAATCATTTCAAAAAGGATTGCTACAACGTTGCCCACATATCTGATAAAAAAGCTTATAATAAAATAAATCACTATTTTTTTAAAGGTTAACCCCGTCGTATTAAAATAAGAACTAATTTTAGTATTAGCGATTTTAGAACCAATAAGAAAAATGCCTATACTACAAGCCATAAGGACTATCATATTAATCCCCATACTGATTGAAGAACTATCAAAAAATTTTTCTAAACTCAACAAATACTGCCTCGTGGCCTCTCCTGATGAAGCTCCGTCCTTTTTCATTACTATATTCTTCAAAATAAGCATAAGCACAACCATAATACCAGATGAAAAAATAAAATGCAGCAACACTCCCCCGCCAGCCAGATTAAAGAAGTGTCTTATCTTCTTTTTTTCGTACCTTGATGGCTCAAACGGAATAACACACCCAGGGATATCAATCTGTGGAACTATTTCCCTGTAATCACTATTATAGTCTTCATTTTCCATAAAATTATCAAATGGATTTTTAGGGTTTATATCTGAAACCTGTTTATTTTCAGATGTTGTAAACATATTACAAGACTCATTGTTTAAAAAATCATTTTCCATATTCAATCATATTAAGTGCAAGAGGCACTTACCCTTTCATAAAAGCGTTATATTATATTATATATCATTTTTTACATATAGTCAAATGATAGCGGTTAAAAAGTTGTAGACAAAGACTAAAAAATGTGCTATAATAATTTTAACAGTTTATCACAAAGAAAGGAATCTATAAAAATGCTTCATGAAAAATCATGCGGAGCTATTGTTTTTCGGAAATTTCACGGGAATATTGAGATACTTCTTATAAAACACGTCAACAGCGGACATTGGTCTTTTCCAAAAGGTCACGTTGAAAAAAATGAAACTGAGCTTGAAACAGCACAGCGTGAAATCATGGAAGAAACTGGAATAGACGTCATTATCGATCCGACATTCCGTGAAACAGTTTCCTATTCTCCGAAAAAGGATACTCAAAAAGTTGTTGTATATTTTCTTGCACAAGCCAAAAATTTTGATTTTACAGCTCAAGAAGAAGAAATATCTGAAATCAAGTGGGTTGATATAGGATATGCTGTAAATATCCTAACATATGACAACGACAAGGTAATTGTCAACAAGGCTAAAGTAGCTATTAAAGAAAGGGTTTAATTTCACAATAATTCAATGAGCATTGTCATAATATGAAATAAAAACCAGTTGGGAGCTTTTAAGCTCCCTCAGTTTGTCGAAAAAGGTGGTAATCGACGAAATAAGTTGACTATCCCCGCCGAATGGCGAAACAGTTTAGGTCAACCCTTTTTAAAGGGTTGCGGTTTCCAAAGGCAGCGCCTTGGTCGCTCCGCAGAGCGAAATCTTACAGCCTTAAAAGCG
>JAVBRC010000129.1:0-21789 GCA_031548405.1 Oscillospiraceae bacterium
TGCTTTGTATTTCATATAAATCACCTCTAATTAATACTATACACATAAAAAACTTATTTTGCTGTGACTTAATCACATTAGCAATGTATGCTTATGGGAGCTACTTATTAACGATGAAATTAACAGCATACGCTGTTGAAATATACTTAACAACATGGAGGAAACAATCATGAATCTAAAGGGTACTAAAACTGAAAAAAATCTAATGGAAGCATTTGCAGGAGAAAGTCAGGCAAGAAACAAGTATACATACTTTGCATCTGTTGCAAAGAAAGAGGGTTATCAGCAGATTTCTGCAATTTTCGAAGAAACTGCCAATAATGAAAAAGAACACGCAAAACTTTGGTTTAAGGCGTTAGGCGAGCTTGGTAATACTGAAGAAAATCTTGTTCATGCAGCTGAAGGCGAAAATTATGAGTGGACAGATATGTATGAGCGTTTTGCTAAGGAAGCAGAAGCAGAAGGTTTTTCAGAACTAGCTGTACAGTTTAGAAAAGTTGGGGAAATTGAAAAAGCACATGAAGAGCGTTACCGTGCTCTTTTGAAGAATATTCAGATGAAGGCTGTGTTTGAAAAATCTGAAGAAACAATGTGGGAATGTCGTAATTGCGGACATCTTGTTATGGGTAAAAAATCACCTGAAGTTTGTCCTGTATGTAATCATCCACAGGGCTATTTTGAAGTTAGAAAAGAAAATTACTAATTGTAACGTTCGCTCAATCGTCGTTCGGCTGAGCGAATAAACTATCTACGGATAATGTCGAATGCGGCAACGTCACTCGCATCACGAAAAAGCTGCTGAACCGTTATCTGGTGCAACAGCTTTTTATTTGTATTATAAACTTAATTCCGCACTTGCAATCTTTACACTTAAACAGAAGATTTCCATAGCTGTTTTAAGTTCTTCGACTGAAGGGTAAGTAGGAGCAATTCTGATATTCTTATCTTCAGGATCTTTTCCGTATGGGAAAGCCGCACCTGCACCAGTTAATGTTACACCAGCTTCTTTACATAGAGAAACAATTCTCTTGGCGCATCCAGGTAAAGAATCAAATGAAACAAAGTAACCGCCCTCAGGATTAGTCCAGCTACCAATAGCTAGTGGAGCAATTTCTCTTTCGAGAGATTCAACTACAACACTGAATTTTGGTGAAATAACTGCACTATGCTTTTTCATATGCTCAAGAAGTCCCTGATAATTATTAAAGTATAGAACGTGTCTTAACTGGTTAATCTTGTCATAACCAATTGTTCTGATACCAAGGTTTTTATTAATCCATGCAATATTGCCAGAACCAGAAGCTACAACTGCAACACCAGCACCGGAAAAAGTAATTTTTGAAGTTGAAGCGAAAATGTAAACCAAGTTTTCGTTGTCATTCTTTTTACATTCATCAAGAATGTTAAGTAGTGCCTTAGGCTTATCAGTAAGATGGTGAATACAGTAAGCATTATCCCAGAAAATTCTGAAATCAGCAGCCTTTGGCTTTAATGCAGCAAAACGCTTAACTGTTTCGTCACTGTAAACATATCCAGTAGGATTTGAATACTGAGGAACACACCAGATACCCTTTATTGAATCATCTTCAGCAACAAGCTTTTCAACATAATCCATGTCGGGGCCGTTTTCGTCAGTTGGAACATTAATCATTTCAATTCCGAACTTTTCACAAATAGCAAAATGCCTGTCATAGCCTGGAACTGGACAAAGGAATTTAACCTTGTCAAGCTTACACCAAGGTGTACAATCATTTAAACCAAAAGCATAAGAGTCAGAAATTATATCATACATAAGATTAAGACTTGCGTTACCGCCAATAACAACTTCCTTTGCAGAAACACCAAGCATTTCAGCAAAAAGCTGTTTTGCCTCTGGAATACCATCTAAGATACCATAGTTACGGTAGTCTTCACCATTCTTATCATCAAGCTTGCTTTTACTGTCTAAAACATTAAGCATATCCATACTCAGATCAAGTTGTTCTGGCGCAGGCTTGCCTCTTGCCATATTTAAAGTCAGATTCATTGCCTTGAATTTTTTATACTCTTCATCCCATTGATTTTTGAGAGTAAGAATACTGTTTTTGTCCATATCGGCTAATTTCATTGTTCAGCACCCCTTATAAAATTTCAATAATAGTTATCTTACTATTATATCATACTAAGAGGTATTTTGCAAGTAAATGTATATATGAAGAATGTGTGAAAACTTCGTGCAGAAAAATGGTAAATAAAGAGAATCGCATACAAGTTTTACCCAATTTTATATACAAACAGTAATAATTTGTACAATGTGCACAAAAACGATTATAAAACTTTTAATACATATTTTAAAAAAAAGTGGTTTTTATCACAGTTTGTTCACAATTCGGAGAAAAAAATATGTTATAATATTTCCAGCGAGCAAATTGATACGTTCTGGCTGAGCAGAATGTATGCACGTAAATTTTATTATAACATGATATAATGAAAGGATGATTTTGAAATGATAGGTAAAAAATTAGGAGGCAGAATTAAAGCTACTGTTCTAAGTGCTATTATGACTGCTACGGTATTTATTTCTCCAGCTGCGTACCAGCTTACACAGGTTTCAGCTGCGGATGTTACTGTTAATCATACGTTTATAACTACTGAATCAACAGCAGACAACGCAACAAACAAGAAGAACATTGATGTAACAGGTCTAAAGGGTGCTACAACTGTTACTTTTAATTTCGAAACAACTTACGCTGGTGAAATTACTATTGGTGTTTACGGTGGAGGAACTTCTAAAGCACCTGATTATTGGTTTAATGATGAAAAGCAGGCGAAGGTTACACCTAAGTCAGGCAAGTTTTCATTTACTTACACAATTCCAACTAACTATGTTAGTGTAATTACAAGCGTTGGTATCGGAATCTGGTATCCAAAGGATGGTACATCAGTAAAGCTTACAACTATTTCATCTAGTGGTGCAGTTACACCTCCAGGTCCAACTGAACAGGATAAGCCAGTTTCAAAGAACACTAAGAGTGGTGCGTACTCATTTGTTGATAACAAAGATGGCACAGCTACAATTTCTTCAACTTTGACAGCTGAAATTGATGATCAGGAAATGGATTATCTTCTAACTGCTGGTATTGATGAAGAATCTTACCTTGATGAAACAGGAATGAGTTCTTATCAGGAAGGCGATCTTATCAATTCACATAAGTTCAAGTTCTCTGAATTTGGTCTTCAAGATTTGTCTACAGTATCTATTCAGTCTTTTAACTATACAATTAAATCTGATGAAGCAATGAGCAGATTTATGTATGGTGGTGGTATTAACGTTGAAGCAAGATCAATTGCTGATACTGAATTTGTAAAGGGCAAGAATGGTTACTGGTATAACGATCAGGGCGACGAGGATATGGAAGAATTCGGTGATTTATTTGAAGTTGCTGTTAACAGTGGTTATACTGTAACTGAAGCAGGCGATTATGTTGAAGTCGTTTGGGACGTTCCAACTGATGTACAGCCATATGTTTCAAAGAATGTTACTGACGCTGTTGGTTTTCAGTTCTGGTATGCACAGGCTGCAGACCCAGGCGAAGAAGAATATGCTGAAGTAGGTGAAGTTCACCTTACAGCAGCTTCATGCACATATACAAGAACAATGACAGTTCCATATAACAAGACTGCAACAAAGTCTGTTAACCAGACTTTAACTCCAGGTTCTGATTCAACAAATCAGTATAAGTTTAATTTGAACTCACTTGGTCTTAAAAACAGAGATCTTGTATCAGCAATTAAGTTCACTGTATCTTCTTCAACAGATCTTACAAAGTTCACAGGCGGTGTTGGAATTTCTGTAGGAAATGAAAATAAGAATGCAAAAGATGGTTGGTTTATGCCAGCAAACATTACAGTTCTTGAACCAGGAAAATCATTTGAAATCATGTGGATTGTTCCTGACAGCATCAGAAAAGATGTAGATATTTTATCAGATGATGGTAATCTTCTATTTGGTGCATGGTATGTAGGCGAGACTGCTCCAAGCATTATACTAAAATCAATGGATATCTACGAATTCCTTTCAAATGAAGCAGATTTAACTGTAGAACCAATGCAGGTTAATCTTGCAGAAGGTGAAACAAAGAAGTTAGATATCAACGTTAATAATTGTACATTTGTTTCAGGTAATGCAAATGTGGCAACTGTCGAAAACGATATCGTAACTGCTAAGCATGTTGGTCAAACTAACGTAGTTGTTAGAACTCCAGAAGGGCAGGAAGTACAGATTGTTGTAACTGTAACTCCTTCTACTATAACAACAGCTATAACAACTGCTCCTCCTGTAACAACAAGTACAACAGTTATTACTACAGTAGTTCCACCAACATCAACTACATCTCCAGTAACAACAACTGTAGATCCTGATGATATTATCGACTGGAGCAGAGTAAAATATGGTGACGTAAACCTTGATGAAGATGTTAACATTGCCGATATTGTTAAGCTTAATATGTATTTGCTAAATAAGCAAACTAATCCTCTTAATGCAACAGCAAGAGAAAACGCAAACTGTGTTTATGATAAAAATATAGATACAGGTGATAGTACATTGCTTATGAATTATGTTGCTATGATGATTTCAATTGATAAGCTTGGCCCACAAGGTTGATTATAAAAGCTAACTACCTTAAAGAAATCGCAGCTCAGACTCTGCGATTTCTTTCTATTTGAATTTTATATTTAAAAGCTGTTTTCGGGCTGTGAGGATTAATTCTGAGCAATCGGCTTACAGGCAAAAATAAGGATGTAATGCACAAATATATTAAACGTTTTTTGTGCATTAAAATCATAATTATAATTTGCTTGAATATAAGCCTGTATAAATAATTTATACGGGCTTATTTTTTTGAGTTTGAATGTCTTGATTTCTGCTTTATGGTTTAGCAGTGGAATGGAGTTATTATGGAAAAACGAATAGCGGTTGTTGGGATAATCATTGATGAACCAGAAATGTCAAAATCAGTCAATGATATTTTACATGAATTCGGTGAATTCATTATTGGTCGAATGGGTATACCATATCGTGATAAAAATGTTGCAGTTATATCGGTTGTAATTGATGCTGATACTGATGTGATTAGTGCTTTGACAGGTAAAATTGGAAAATTAAATGGAGTTAATGTTAAAGCGGCAATATCTAAAAAGTGAAAATACTGATAATATCTCATGTGGATTGTGCGATATGTCTTATTATATTAAGGAGTTATAACTATGTTTAACAGTAAATCAACAAAATCAGAGGAATTCATTAACCATGAAGAAATATTAAAGGTACTTAAATGTGGTGATGAACATAAAAATGATGAGGAAATGGTTGCAGATATTCTGACAAAAGCTGAAACTATGGTTGGACTTGACAGATATGAAGTATCTGTTTTACTTCACGCTTGTGAGAATAAAGAAAACTCAAAATTGCGAGAAGATATTTTTGCAATGGCAAGAAAAATTAAAGAAGCAATATATGGCAGAAGAATTGTTATGTTTGCACCATTATACGTTTCAAATTATTGTATAAATGGTTGCAAATACTGTGGTTACCACTGTGGCTCTGGAATTTGCAGAAAAAAGCTTACTCAGGCAGAAGTAGCAGAAGAATGTCGTGCAATTGAGGCTATGGGGCATAAGAGAATTGCAATGGAAGCGGGCGAAGATCCTAAGAATTGTGATATTGATTACATTGTTGAATGTATGAAAACTGCGTATGAAACTAAGAATGAAAACGGTGAAATAAGAAGAATTAATGTTAACATCGCAGCAACAACTGTTGAGGACTATAGGAAGCTAAAAGAAGCTGGAATTGGTACTTACATTCTTTTTCAGGAAACTTATCATAAACCAACTTATGAATTTCTTCATCCAACAGGCCCAAAAAGTGATTACGATTATCATACAACTGCACACGACAGAGCTATGCAGGGTGGGATAGATGACGTCGGTATCGGTGTATTATATGGACTTTATGAATATAAATATGAAGTTATTGGTACAATGCTACATGTTAAGCATCTTGAGGATACTTTCGGTGTTGGCCCGCATACAATATCAATTCCAAGAATTAAGATGGCTGAAGATGTTGATTTATCTCTTTTCAAAAATATTGTTTCAGATGAACAGTTTAAAACAATTATTGCGGTCTTAAGATTGGCTGTTCCATATACTGGAATGATTATTTCGACAAGAGAAGAATGTAATTTCAGGGATGAAATTATTTCCTTGGGAATTTCTCAGACAAGTGGTGGATCATGCACTGGTATTGGCGGATACGCTAAACGTTTAATCGAAGGCGCTTGTGACAGCAGTCAGGACGATCAGAACACAGCGCAGTTTAAGGTTTCAGATGAAAGATCCGAAGCGGAGGTTTCAAAGGCACTTTTGAAGAATGGTTATATACCAAGCTTCTGTACCGCTTGCTATCGTGAAGGAAGAACAGGTGACAGATTTATGCAGCTTGCAAAAACTGGTGATATTGCTAACTGCTGTCTGCCAAATGCGATGCTAACACTGGCTGAATATGCATTGGATTACGGCGATGATGAATTTAAGGAACTTACATTTGATGTGATAAAAGATGAAAGAGAAAATATAGCTGAAGAAAAGGTTAAAACTAAATTTGATAACTATATTGAATTGATTAAATCGGGCGAAAGAGATTTTAGATTTTAATAAAAGGGGAGTATATTTCAATGATTTCAGAAATTAATAATACCCCAAAGGCTCTTAGAACTCATATCGGAGTATTTGGAGATACTAATGCTGGAAAATCAACGTTTATTAATGCGATAACCGGACAAAATGTTGCTTTGACTTCTCCAGTTGCAGGTACAACCACTGATCCGGTTTTTAAACCGATGGAGCTTTTGCCGATTGGGCCAGTTGTATTTATAGACACTGCCGGACTTGATGATAACAGTGAGCTTGGAGAAATTCGTATAAAGAAATCACTTGAACAGCTTGAACAATGTGATGCAGCAGTTCTCGTTATAAACGGAAAAAATACCGACACTGATTCTCAGAAAAAATATGTTGATATAATAAAGAAAAAGAATATTCCGTTAGTAACCGTTATTAACGAAATTGATGGAGTGGAAAATAAAACGGATTATAGTAAGGTTTGTCCGAACGTTATAAAAGCGAATTTAAGTGATGGTGCAGAAAAAATCAAAGTAGCATTGATAGATTTGCTAAAGGACAAAATTGATGAACCAGTTTTAACAGGTAATCTTGTGAACGCTGGAGATCTGGTAATGCTTATTACACCACAGGATATTCAAGCTCCAAAGGGAAGGTTGATTCTTCCTGAGGTTCAGGTAATTAGAGATTTACTTGATAATCGTTGCATGGTTATGACGATCACTTTAGAAAATATAAATACTGCACTAGAAAATCTTAAAAATTCACCCTCATTGATTGTAACAGACTCTCAGATATTCAAAGTAGTTAATGAAATTGTTCCGAAAAATATTCCACTTACGTCATTTTCACTTCTGATGGCAAAGATTAAAGGCAATGTCAAAGATTTTATAAAAGGTGCTGAGGCAATAGAAAGTCTGAAGGACAATGATAAAGTATTAATACTTGAAAGTTGTGCACACCATGCCCTTGATCATGATATTGCAAGAAAAAAAATCCCAAATCTTCTGAGGAAATATACTGAAAAAAATCTTATAATTGAAAACGTTTCCGGGCAAAATTTATCACTTGATATTTCAGAATATAAGCTTGCAATTCATTGCGGAGGCTGTATGGTAAACCGTAAGGCTATGATTTCAAAGCAGAGAATGTTTGAGGAATCAGGTGTTCCAATGACAAATTTTGGAGTATGTATAGCTTATATGAACAAAATGCTTGACAGAATATGCTATTGAAACTGCGAAAAATATAAGAAAAATTGAAAAAGCTATTGACTTGATGCGATAAATATGATAAAATGATTATGCCGCATGTCTACGGTTTTTTAAGCTGAATTCATTTCACACCGTAAAACAGCGAGTTTTAAAGAAAAGGCAGGTGCCGAAAATGTACGCAGTTATTGAAACAGGCGGAAAGCAGTATCAGGTTAAAGAAGGAGATATCCTTTTCATTGAGAAGCTTAACGTTGAAGCAGAGCAGACTGTAAATTTTGACAAGGTTGTTGTAGTAGGTTCAGACAAGGGTTTGAATGTTGGAGCTCCTTACGTTGAAAATGCAGTTGTTGAAGCTAAGGTTTTGAAGAACGGCAAGGCTAAGAAAATCACTGTTTTCACTTACAAGCCAAAGAAGGGCGAAAAGAAAAAGCAGGGTCATAGACAGCCTTACACACAGGTAAAAATCGAAGCAATCAAGGCTTAATTATGATTGTCGCTGAATTTTTCAGAAAAAACGGCGAGATTATGGGCTTTAAAATAAATGGACATGCTGGTTGCGGCGAATTTGGCGAGGATATCGCTTGTGCGTCAGTATCTTCGGCAGTTCAGATGACAGCTAATCTGATAACTGAGATATTTGGTTATCAGGCAGATATTTCTGTGCTGGATAATGACATCATTTTAAAGACCTCGATTTCTGATGACAAAACACTGCAAAATCTCTATAATGGATTTATTTTGCAGCTTGATTTATTGTCACAGGAGTTTAAAAAAACAATTCGAACTAAATTTACGGAGGTGTAAGTATGCTTAAGATTAGTATGCAATTTTTTGCTCATAAAAAGGGTGGCGGTTCAACTAAGAACGGTCGTGATTCAGAATCTAAGAGATTAGGCGTGAAGAGAGCTGACGGTCAGTTCGTTCTTGCTGGTAACATTCTTGTTCGCCAGAGAGGAACACACATTCATCCAGGTCAAGGTGTTGGTATCGGTTCAGATGATACTCTTTTTGCTCTAGTTAGCGGAAAAGTAAAGTTTGAGCGTCTTGGACGTGACCGCAAGAAGGTTTGTGTTTACGCAGAACAGTAAGATTATTTAAGTACGTATTAAAATCCCGGGCGAAATGCTTGGGATTTTGTTTTATTAAATTTTAAGATAATATGTGTAAAATTGTAAGGCGATTTTGTTTAGTACACATAATTTATGGAAATACTGATTAAATTCAGTGGTTCCTTAATACAGTTGGTCTGTATTATACGCAGTGTTTCTTGAAGCTGGTTTTCAGCAGAAACGGAGAGAATATGTTTGTAGACAAGGCGAAAATTAAGATAAAAGCTGGAAACGGTGGAGATGGTGCTGTTTCTTTTCATAGAGAAAAATATGTAAATGCAGGTGGGCCAGACGGCGGAAACGGTGGAAAAGGCGGAGATATCGTTTTTGTCGCTGATGATAATTTTTCCACTCTGATTGATTTTAGATATACAAAAAAATATATAGCGAATAATGGTCAAAATGGTGGTGCCAGAAGATGTTCTGGAAGAGGTGCTGAAGACCTTGTGATAAAAGTACCAAGAGGAACTGTTATCAGAGATGCTAAAACTGGAAGAATAATGGCTGATATTTCAGAAGATGAACCTGTTATCATTGCTAGGGGTGGTAATGGTGGTAAGGGAAACTGTAACTTTGCCACATCTACAAGACAAATCCCAAGATTTGCAAAACCAGGTTTTCCAGGCGAAGAATTTGAGGTTACTCTTGAACTAAAGCTGATTGCTGATATTGGTCTTGTAGGTTTTCCAAACGTTGGAAAGTCTACTTTGATTTCAGTTGTTAGTGCAGCGAAGCCTAAAATCGCCAATTACCATTTTACAACATTGACTCCAGTTCTTGGTGTTGTGAAAATAAATGAGGAAAAATCATTTGTAATGGCGGATATTCCTGGTCTTATTGAGGGTGCGAGTGATGGTGTCGGACTTGGTCATGAGTTTCTAAGACACGTTGAAAGATGTCGTCTTATTATTCATATTCTTGATGTTTCTGGAGTTGAGGGCAGAGATCCGATAGAGGATTTTGAGATTATTAATGATGAGCTGAAGAATTTCAGTGAAGATTTATCAAAGTGTCCTCAGATTGTTGCGGCTAATAAATGCGATATGGCATCTGAGGAGCAGATTGAAAGACTTGAGAAATATATTACTGATAAGGGAATGAGCTTTTTCAAAATTTCTGCTGCAACAACGGCTGGCACAAGAGAGCTTATGAATGCAGCTGGAACAGAGCTTGAAAAGCTTCCGCCAGTAAAAAGATATGAAGTTGAACCAGCTAGCAAGTCTGAAATTGAAGAAAAGGCACTTACAAATACTAAATTTGAGATTGAATGCGAAGACGGTGTTTACTATGTTTATGCGCCATGGCTAGAACCTATTATGCGTACTGTTGATATGGATGACTACTCATCACTTCTATATTTTCAGCAGGTATTAAGACGAAGCGGTATCATTGATAAGCTTCAGGAAATGGGTATTGAAGAAGGTGAAACAGTAAATATCTTCGGATTTGAATTTGACTTTGTTGAATAAATTATTTTGGCGAAACGGAGAAAATTGACTATGAACAGGATTTTGACTGAACATGAAGCGAATCAATACAGCCCACTAACACTTGCTTTTTTGGGTGACAGTGTTTATGAAAAGCTGGTGCGGGAATATATTGTTATTGATGCCAATATGCCAGCGTCAAAGCTACATGAATTAAAGGTGAAAAAGGTTTGTGCATCATATCAGTCTGAAGCACTGGACAAGATATTTCCTCTACTTGATGAAAAAGAAACAGCAGTTGTTAAAAGAGGCAGAAATGCAACTGGTAACACTGTTCCAAAAAGCTCTAATGCCATTGATTATAGAAGGGCAACAGGGTTGGAATCTCTTTTTGGTTATCTTGATTTGCTGGGCCGAGATGAGAGAATTGAAGAACTTTTTAATTTGATTATAGATTAATAATTTGTTGGGAGTGTGTTTTTATGTCAGGACATTCAAAATGGAGTACTATTAAAAGAAAAAAAGAAGCTACTGATGCTGCAAGAGGTAAGATTTTTACGAAAATTGGTCGTGAAATTACAGTTTGCGTAAAAGAAGGCGGTGCTGATCCGAACAGCAACGCAAAGCTTCGTGATTTGATTTCAAAGGCTAAGTCTAACAATGTGCCTAATGATAACATCGACAGAGTTATTAAAAAAGCTGCTGGCGGCGGCGATAAGAACAACTATGAAACTATGATTTACGAGGGTTACGGTCCTAATGGTGTTGCGGTAATTGTTGAGTGTCTGACTGACAATAAAAACCGTACAGCCGCTGATGTACGTCATTATTTTGATAAATTTGGCGGTAATCTTGGCACAAGTGGTTGTGTATCGTTTATGTTCTCTAGTAAGGGGATTGTTGTAGTAGAAAATAACGGTATTGATGAAGATACTCTTATGGAAGATGCTTTTGAATTTGGTGCAGATGATCTTTCAGTTGAAGATGAAGTAGCGGAAATTTCATGTGAGCCTTCTGCTCTTGGCGATTTGAGAGATGGGCTTACTTCAAAGGGTTATATTGTTTTATCGGCTGAAGTAGATAGCATTCCAGCGACATATACGACATTGACTGACGAAGATCATATTAAGAAAATGAATCTCATGCTTGAGCATCTGGAAGATAATGATGATGTTCAAAATGTTTATCACAATTGGGAAATGTCAGAATAATAGAATATTGCATTTATTCGTCGTTTGGTGGGGCAGTTCAATTGCCCCGCCGAACGGCGATAGTTCTAGTTAACTAACAGCACGCAAAGCGAAGCGAAAATAGTTTAGGTCAACCCTTTTTAAAGGGTTGCGGTTTCCAAAGGCAGAGCCTTGGTCGCTCCGCAGAGCGAAATCTTATAGCCTTAGAAGAGCCTTTTTCTTTGGCTCTTTCTTTTTTGCGATAGAAAAAAGAAAGAACTTAGTATCCATGTAATCTATGTGGTTTAGTCTACTTGCCAGACTTAGTTCTTCAAATTCTTAGGCTTAGTCAACTTGCCAAATTCAGACTTTCTGACGTTTCAAAATTGTCCCTAAAACTAATCCCGCCGAACGGCGATTGGATGCAACGTCACGTTGCTAGAACTCGACGTAGGCATACTTAGGTATCTTTTTTCACTTGCAAAAAAGATACCTCTTTTTGCGTTCGCAAAAATTCACTAGAAAAAATGCGCCTGACGATAAAGCGTTTCGCTCGTTGCGACGAGCGACCAAGGTTCTGGAAACCGCAACCCTTTAAAAAGGGTTGACCTAAACTATCTCGCCGTTCGGCGGGGCTATTTTAGCGATTCTCTATGGCGCTGGCGTATATTGTATTAAATTTCTACATATAATTCTTTATGCTGAAAAAAAGGGGATGATGAGTTTGATTTACAGCTTGTCGGAACTACGTGGAAAAGAAGTTATAAACGTCCTCAATGGCGAAAAACTCGGCTTTATTGATGATATCGAATTTGAAACTCAAAAGGAAAAAATAATTGCATTCGTGATATACGGTAGAAAAAGATTGTATGGGTTATTAGGCAAAGATAATGACTTGATTATTACCTGTAACCAGATTAAATTGATCGGCAGTGATACCGTCTTGGTTAGTATGGATAATGAAAATTGTGAAAAGAAGATAAAAATATCGAAATTTAGCTTTCAAAAATTGTTAGAATAAACGAAACAAAAAGTATTGAAATTTTCGTTCAAATATGGTATAATTGTACGGTAATTCGCACGCTTGTACTTTTAGTAGCTGGTCCCTTGAAATATTAAGGGTGTTACTAAGCTAAGTCTGGCGGTGGAAATTTTAAAACCAAACAGGAGGAACTACCATGGGAGTAGTATCAATGAAGCAGCTTCTTGAAGCAGGTGTACACTTTGGTCACCAGACAAGAAGATGGAATCCAAAAATGGCACAGTACATTTTTACAGAAAGAAACGGCATCTACATTATCGATCTTCAGAAGACTGTAAAGAAGCTTGAAGAAGCTTATATGTTTGTTCGTGATCTTTCAGCAACAGGCGCTTCAGTACTTTTCGTAGGTACAAAGAAGCATGCTGGTGATTCAGTTAAGGAAGAAGCCCTAAGAGCTGGTGCACACTATGTAAACGCTCGTTGGTTGGGTGGTATGCTTACAAACTTTAACACAATTCAGACAAGAATCAAGAGACTTGAACAGCTTCACACAATGGCTGAAGACGGTACATTCGATCTTCTACCTAAGAAGGAAGTTGTTAAGCTAAATCTTGAAATTGAAAAGCTTGAAAAGTTCATGGGCGGTATCAAGCACATGGATAAGCTTCCAGGCGCTCTTTTCATCGTTGACCCAAGAAAAGAAAAGATTGCTGTTGCAGAAGCTAAGAAGCTAAATATTCCAATCGTTGCTATCGTTGACACAAACTGTGATCCAGATGAAGTTGACTATGTAATTCCTGGTAACGATGACGCTATCAGAGCAGTAAAGCTAATTGCTGGTGCAGTTGCAAGCGCTATTATCGAAGGCAGACAGGGCGAAGATACAAAGGAAGCTGAAGAAGTAGTTGCAGAAGTTGCTGCTGAATAATTCAATGAAAACAACAAAGCCCGAATATGAAAACATTCGGGCTTTACTGAAATAAATTATCGGAGGAAAAATTATGGCTAATATAACAGCTAAAGACGTCGCTGAACTACGTAAGCAGACAGGCGTTGGTATGATGGACTGCAAGAAGGCTCTTACAGAGGCTGACGGCGATTTTGAAAAAGCGATTGTTCTTCTAAGAGAAAAGGGACTTGCTACACAGGCTAAGAAGTCTGGCAGAGTTGCTGCTGAAGGTATCGTTATGGCGTTGACTAACGCTGATAATACAGTTGGTGCTGTAGTTGAAGTTAATATTGAAACTGACTTTGCTGCAAACAATGATGAATTCAAGCAGTTTGTTACTAATGTTGCTCAGACAATTATCGATACAAACCCAGCTGATATTGATACACTTAATGCTACAACTATTGCTGGCGGTACAACAACAGTTGCTGAGGCTCTTCAGGAATTGTTCTTTAAGATTCGTGAAAATATGCACATCAGAAGATTCAAGAGAGTTGAAGGTGTTGTAGTTCCTTACGTTCACGGCGGTGGTAAGGTTGGCGTTATGATTAATCTTGATACACCTGCTGGTGCTACTGATGCAGTTTTGGCTTGTGGTAAGGATTGTGCACTTCAGGTTGCAGCTCTTAAGCCTGCATACCTAAAGAGAGAAGATGTTCCAGCTGAAGTTATCGAAGCTGAAAAGAGCATTATGCTTGCTCAGATGAACGAAGATCCTAAGATGGCTAATAAGCCAGAACAGGTTTTGGTTAAGATTGTTGAAGGTAAGGTTGGTAAGTACTATTCTGAAAACTGTCTTATTGAACAGGAATTCGTTAAGGATGGTAGCCTTACAATTCAGAAGTATGTTGATAGCTGCGCTAAGGATGCTGGCACAACAATTTCTCTTGTTGAATACGTTTGCTTTGAAAGAGGCGAAGGTGTTGAAAAGAAGGAAGACAACTTCGCTGACGAAGTTGCTAGCATGATGAATAAATAATAATATTTTTACCCAAAGTGATTTTTTTAGATTACTTTGGGTATTTTTATTTCATAAAATATTGAAATATTTCATGTAAAGTAGTATAATAATATCAATAGAAGAAAGGTCGATTGATATTATGAAGAAGTTATATTTTATTTTTAATCTGCAATCTGGAAAAGCTGTAATTTCATCAAAGCTAGGAATTATTATCGATATGTTCACGAAAGCTGGTTTTGAGGTTACAACACGTCCGACACAAGAACGTATGGATGCTTGTGCAGCAGCAAAATACGCTTGTCAACAGGGATTTGATTTGATAGTTTGTTCTGGTGGTGACGGAACGCTTAATGAGGTTATTCAGGGTGTCATGAAGTCTGATGAAAAACTTCCGATTGGATATATTCCGACTGGCTCTACCAATGACTTTGCAAGAGGAGTTGGCATACCAAAAAATATTATATCTGCTGTCGAATGGATTATAAATGGTAAGCCGTTTCCATGTGATATTGGTGGATTTAATGATAAATATTTCACTTATATTTCGGCATTTGGGGCATTTACTGAGGTTACTTATGAAACACCTCAGCAGGTTAAAAACTACCTTGGTCATGCGGCCTATGTTTTGAATGGTTTGACAAAGCTTAATAGCATCCGTTCATATCATCTTAAAATAACAACTGATGACGAAGAATTTGAAGATGATTTTATATTTGGAATGGTTACGAATTCTTCATCAGTTGCCGGACTTCTTTCTCTCAATGATTTCTTGCTTGATGATGGACTTTATGAGGTAACGCTTATCAAAACACCGAATAATCCTATTGATTTGCAGAGAATAATTCACTCTCTGATTAATATTGATATAGATATTGATACGGCATATATTAAGTCGTTCAGGGCGTCAAATATACATTTTGAATGTGATGAGGAGATTCAATGGACAATTGATGGCGAATATGGCGGGAAATTGAAAAATGTCAGTGTGAAAAATAATAAGCAGGCGATTATACTTATGGCGGATAAATAGCGACGTTCGTCGAATATAGTTGACTAACCGACACGTTAGCGAAGCGAAAATAGTTTAGGTCAACCCTTTTTAAAGGGTTGCGGTTTCCAAAGGCAGAACCTTGGTCGCTCGTCGCAACGAGCGAAATTCTTTATCGTTCAAGAGCATTTTTTCTTTGGTTCTTTTATTTTTTGCGATAGAATAAAGAAAGAACATATATTTTGTGAAGTGTTTGAGAGTTAGTAAACAAGCAGCACGCTCAGTAACTATCCCCAGCAACTAAACTTACTCCCTCGTTTGTCATGGATAAATAGATTCATCTATTGAAAAATTGTTCGAAATGTGGTAAAATATAAAGGAAAACAGGTTAGCCGATTCCGAAAAAACGGCATGGTAAAGAATCTTTTCTTTACTGGAATGGAGATTTTATGAAATATTTAGTGGTACTTTATGATGGCATGGCAGATTACTCTGTTGAGGAAATTGGAAATAAGACTCCTCTTGAAGCTGCTGAATGCCCTTATATGGACAAGCTTGCAAAGACTTCCTTAGTCGGAACTTTAAAAACAGTTGCTGATGGTCTTAAGCCTGGAAGCGATGTTGCAAATTTGTCTGTTTTAGGTTATAATCCTTCGGATTGTTATACTGGACGTTCACCGCTTGAGGCAGGTAGCATTGGAATTGATATGAAGGATACTGATGTATCACTTCGTTGTAATCTTGTTACACTTTCAGATGAACCTGATTATGCTGATAAGACAATTCTTGATTACTGTGCTGATGATATTTCAACTGAAGAGGCAGAAGAACTTGTTAAGTTTCTTGCGTCAAAGCTTGATAATGAAGAATTTAAGTTTTATAGCGGTGTGAGCTATCGTCATTGTTTAATCTGGGATAAGGGTACTCTTGATATCGGTGAACTTACACCACCTCATGATATTACAGGCTCACCAATAAAGGAATATGTTCCTACGCATCCAAATGCACAAAAGCTTTATGACCTTATGAAGAAATCATATGAATTGCTTAAAAACCATCCTGTAAACCTGTCAAGAGTTGAAAAAGGATTACGTCCTGCAAACTCTATATGGCTATGGGGTGAAGGTGTTAAGGCTAATCTTGAGGACTTTAAGGAAAAATTCGGTCTGAAAGCATCAATGATTTCTGCTGTTGATTTGCTGAAGGGGATTGGTAAGTTTGCAGGAATGAATGTTGTTGATGTTGAAGGTGCTACAGGTTATATTGATACAAATTTTGAAGGCAAGGCTAATGCGGCGATTGATGAATTTAAAAATGGACAGGATTTCGTTTATATTCATGTTGAAGCACCAGATGAATGCGGACATAGAAATGAAGTAGATAACAAGGTTAAGTCGATTGGATTGATTGACAAGCTTGTTCTAGAACCAGTTTCTGAATATCTTGCATCAACTGGCGAAGACTTCAAGATTCTTATTACTCCTGACCATGCAACTCCACTTGTTTTGAAAACACATACAAATGATCCGGTTCCTTTTATGATTTATAGTAGTGCTGAAAAGAAATCCGGTGTTGATACTTTTAATGAGAAAACAGCTGAAAAAACAGGCGTGTTTATTGAGATTGGCCATACTATTATGGATAAGTTTATAAAAGGTTAATAAATTATTCGTTTTAAAGAAGAACTGTTGCACTTGGGAGTTGGTGTAACAGTTTCTTTTTTGAAAAAATGTACTAAATATATACAAATGATTTGTGCAGTATGTGGAATTTTTATATAATATTAATAAATCGATTGAAATTAATAGTTGATATATGATAAAATAAAGATGTTATATATCGTTATATTAATGCGTTGTCGTATATTGTTAAATTATTTGTGCGATTTCGACTTAAATTTATGAAGGGAAAGATTGAAATGAAGAAAATAAAAACGAGTAAAAGAATTCTTGCATCTGTAGTCAGTGCTGTGACATTGCTGTCGTCAAGTGTTATAAGCACAATTTGCCCTGCTGTTGTTACTGCTGCTGAAAATCAGAATTACGCTGAGGCATTGGAGCTATCATTATATTTCTATGATGCAAATCAGTGTGGTAATGAAGTAGATGATAACCCATTGACATGGCGTGGTAATTGTCATACATATGATGCTGCTGCACCGCTTAGTGGGGCACAGGGACTTTCAGCAAGTTCAAAGTCAGCTATCATGGCACAAAACGGAGGCTCTGACAAGGTAGACGTTTCAGGTGGATATCACGATGCCGGAGATCATGTTAAGTTTTCAATGACAATGGGATTTTCAACTGCAAGTCTTGCGTGGTCATATTTTACTTACCCACAGTCTTACAAGGAAACAGGCTGTGAAGATCATCTTATGGATGTTTTAAAAACAGCTTGTGATTATTTCATGAAGGTTACTTATCTTGACGGAAACAATGATGTAATTGCTTTCTGTTATCAGGTTGCTTCAGAAGGTGAAGACCACAGCGTCTGGACTGTTCCTGAATCACAGACAATGAATCGTACAACATACTGGGCGGATGCTTCACATCCATCAGCAGATTCATCAGGTCTGATGGCAGCAGCACTCGCTTCATCATCACTTGCTTTCAAAGACAAGGACGCTGAATATTCTGCTGAATGTCTGAAATATGCAAATGCCTTATCAAAGTTTACAAAGGCATATCCATCAGCAACTTATGACGGAATTGGAAGTATGTATGCTTCCGGTGGTCAGAAAGATGATATTGCGTGGTCAGAACTATGGTGTACGCTTGCTAATAACGGTGGAACATTGCCTTCATCATACACTCCAACATACCAGATTACAGGAAACGGATGTTATAACGGCAGTGAATATGACTATCATCTTTATTGCTGGGATAAGGTATGGGCAGGCTATGCGGCTTTGCTTACAGAGGTTGGATACAAAAAAGATACTTATGTAAATGAATTGAAATTTGGACTTAATAACAAGGGCGGACTATCAACAAGCAAGTATAACGCAGAAGGCTGGGGCGCTTCACGTTATAACTGTGGACTTCAGATGGCAGCACTTCATATTGCTGACGCTACTAACGATGAATCATACGCATTAGCGGCAAAATATCAGACAGACTTTATACTTGGTAACAATCCTTCAGGAAAAAGCTTCCTTCTAGGTTATGGTACTGCATGGCCTACAAAGATACATCACAGAGCGGCAAACCCAGGAAATAATTCTTCGAACGATAATTCAGATGCAAAATATACTCCTTATGGATGTCTTGTAGGTGGTCCGGATTCAAATGGAAATTACGAAGATAACAAGAATTCATATAGCTGTACTGAACCAGCACTTGACTATAATGGATGTTTTGCTCTTACTATTGCTGGTCTTTATGCAAGATACGGCGGTGATGTAAACACAGCTGATGCATTAGTAAAGAGTGTTTCTGAAATTGATGAAAATCATGTATTCGGTTCATGGTATAAATCAGGTCCAGGTCCTATTACAACAACAGAACCACCTGTTACAACTACAGAGCCAATTACAACTACAGAACCAGTTACAACAGAGGTAACAACAGAATCACCTGTAACAACTGAAATTACAACTTCAATTAGTGTTATAGAAACAAGTGTTACAGAAACAACAACTTCCGTTGTTCAACCAACTGGTAGCATACCACAGGGTTCAAATTATGGAGATATTAACCTCGATGCTGATGTGAATGTTGCTGATATTGTTAAGATAAATATGTATCTCTTAAATAGTGAACTAAATAGTCTTACTATTGAAGCGATTGCAAACGCTGATGTTGTTAGAGATAATTTCATTGATACAGCTGATAGTACATTGTTAATGAACTATGTAGCGATGATGATTACTGTTGATAAACTTGGAGCATAATTAACAAAGAATTAAAACATCATCGCTTAGGTGATGATGTTTTAATTTATTTTTAGGGGGAAATATAATGAAAAAATTACTTGCATTTGCTGTTTCGGCACTTGTTTCCGTTTCAGCTTTAACTCAGACTGGTGCGTCATTATTAACTAATGAAAAAACAGTCAGCGCAGCTAGCTCATCATATAACTATGGTGAAGCATTACAGAAAGCAATGTTCTTCTATCAGGTTCAGCAATGTGGTGAGTTACCTGAATGGAATGAAGTTTCTTGGCGTGATGATTGTATGGTAAACGATTATGTTCCAGGTGGTTGGTTTGATGCCGGAGATCATCTCAAGTTTACACTTACAAACGCTTATTCTGCAACACTTCTCGGCTGGGGCTATCTTCAGTATGAAGAGGGCGTTAAGGCTTGCGGAGAAGTAGAAGAATACAAAAACAATCTTTCATGGGCACTTGATTACCTAGTTGATTGTGACTTGGGTGATGAAATCGTTTATATGATTGGTGATGGCGGTTTTGACCATGTATGGTGGGGTTCAGCAGAAGTCTATATGGAAAAGTTTAAGCTTATGAAGAGCTTAGATGAACGTCCTTATTATACTTGTAATGACAGTTGTATCGAAAGCCAGATGGCTGCTGCGCTTGCAGTTGGTTATCTCTGTTTTAAGGATTCTGATGCAAAAAGAGCTAATGAATATCTGAAACACGCAAAGGCTTGTTTTGAACGTGCTGATAAAAATCGTTCAATAGGTGATGATCCAATGGAAACATCATATTACAAAATATCTTCATTCTATGATGACCTTTTCTTTGCTGCAAACTGGCTTTACAGAGCAACAGGTGAACAGTCATATCTTGACCTTTGTAAATCTGACTATATTCCAAACTTAGGTAAAGAAGAGCAGTCAACTGAAATGAAATTTACATGGGGATATTGCTGGGATGACGTTCAGCAGGCTGGTACACTTCTATACGCAATGAACACTGGAGATTCTACATGGAAAGATCAGTTTAAAAAGCATCTTGAATACTGGACTACTGGTTACGGCGGAAAGAAAATCAACTATACTCCAGACGGACTTGCATGGTTATTCAACTGGGGTGCTTTAAGACACTCAACTACAACAGCGTTTTTGGCTTATGTAGCGGTTGATGAAATTTTTGCTGATGATTCAGCGGCAGTAAAGAAGTATACTGATTTTGCTGATTCACAGATGAATTATTGCTTTGGCGATAATGCAAAAGATTTTAGCTATGTTGTAGGTATGGGAGACACATATCCACAGGCTTGGCATCACAGAACATCAAGCGGTGCATGGAATGACAAGTGGGGCGGTATCGGTCAGACTGAAGGCGAAGATGCAAAGCCACACGCACATACACTTTATGGTGCTTTAGTAGGTGGCCCTAACCAAAACGGTCAATATAGCGACGTAATCAGCCAGTATGAATATACTGAAGTTGCAATTGACTATAATGCTGGATTTACAGCTGCACTTTGTGGCATGGTTGAGAAGTACGGTGGATCATCAGATCCATCTTTCCCACCAACTGAAACACCAAAGTGGGATGAATTCTACATAGAAGCTTGTATAAATCAGGCTAGTCCAAGCTTTACAGAAATTAAGGTTCAGACAACTAACCATTCTGCATGGCCAGCAAGAACAATCAAGAATCTTTCTTATAACTACTATATGGATTTCACAGAACTATTTGACGCTGGTCTTACAGTTGATGATGTAAGTGTGAGAATTGGAAGTCAGGAATGGTCTGGTAACTGTTCTATTTCTCAGCCAATTCAATATGATGGAAATATTTACTATGTAAAGATTTCGTATTCAGACGGCACAATGATTATGCCAACTGGTCAGTCAGAGCATCAGGGCGAGGTTCAGTTCAGAGTATCTATTCCTGATCCAAAGCCAGTTTGGAATGCTGAAAACGATTACTCTTTTGAAGGACTTAAATCAAATGATCTGATTAAAACAGACAAAATCACTTTATATGATGGCGAAACACTTATCTGGGGAACAGAACCAGATGGTACAACACCAGTACAAACAACAACAGAGAAACCAGTAGTTTCAAAGTTGAAGGGTGATATGAATCTTGATGGGATTTTTGCAATTTCAGATTTAGTAACACTTAATGCTTATCTTATTAATTCGTCCGATAAAACAGCTTCAACTCAGGGTGGAATTAATGCTGATATGGATGAAAATGGTGTTTTGAATATTTTTGATTCAGTTTTAATGCGTAAAAAATTATAATTATCCAAAGAACAATCCTCCTATTAATAGGAGGATTGTTTGCATTTGGCTATTTTGCACAAAAAACAAAGTGACTATTCATAGGTTCACACAAACTTTACAAAAAGGCTTTACAATTTTGTACAAATCGATAATAATTAATAAGAAAAAGAGTGGTTTA
>JAVBRC010000099.1:0-2757 GCA_031548405.1 Oscillospiraceae bacterium
CTGATAATTTTATAAAAAAAAGAGGACAGACAATATTAGTTGTCTGTAATTTTGCGCATACAGAGTTTTTTGGAAAGTTCCAGAGAACAATACTCTATGCAGATTATCTTCTTTGTCCGGAAAAAACTGATGAAAATCAGATTTTAAAGGAATTTGAGATTGACGGAATTTTCAAAGGCAGAATAATTAAAGAGTATGATAATAATATTCTGCAAAATATTATTAATGGTGAGATTTCTGCAATAAAACCTGAAAAAGTTAAGAAAAATGTTCTGTTATATTCAGGCTCGCTTGCACAAAACGGACTTACAGCATCGCTGCTTAATTTACTTTCTAACCTAGAAGAAGATGATGATGCTAATTATATGATAACATATCGTGAGGACTCAATTAAAGCTTTTCCAGAACGTCTTGATAAAATTCCGCCTGCATTTAGAAAAATTCCTATGTCGGGTGGTTTTTGCCCATCACTTTCAGAGTTTTTATGCTATATACTTTATTTTAAGCTTAACATTTCATCTGGGTTTGTTTTGAAACGGTTAGAAAGGTTTTTTAAAAGAGAGTGGGTACGCTTTTTTAGTGAAATTGATATTGATACAGCTGTTCAGTTTACAGGGTATGAATATGGTGTTATAAAGCTTTTTGAACAGTTTGACGGGAACAAGGTTATATTTGTTCATAATGATATGGTTTCTGAGATAAAGTGTCGTAAAAATCAACATCTTTTTACACTAAGAAAAGCGTATCAGACATATACAACAACTGCTTTGGTTACTGAGGACATGAGAAAGAGTACAATGGAAATAAGTTGTGGCAAGGGGAATCTGAAAGTTGTTCCAAATTGCCATGACTATAAATCTGTGTTGAAAAAATCTTCTATGCCTGTTGAATTTCAGCTTGAAACAGAATGCACTGTTTCATATAATGAATTGATTGATATTCTGAATTCTGATATGCAAAAATTTATTACAATCGGAAGATTTTCACCTGAAAAAGCTCATTTCCGACTTATTGATGCGTTTTGTGAATATTGTCGTAAATATCCACTTATTAGCACTTGTCTTATTATTATCGGGGGAAGGGGAGAACTTTACGAACAAACTGTTTCGTATGCGGAAAAATCAGGACAAAACATTATTTTAATACGTTCTTTGGAAAATCCTATGCCTGTTCTGAAAAAATGTGATTTATTCATGTTGCCTTCTGAATACGAGGGACTGGGGCTTGTTTTACTTGAGGCTGACACACTCGGAATTCCAGTTTTTGCAACAGATATTCCAGGGCCAGCAGGCTTTCTTAGAGAGAACAGTGGATTGCTTGTTGAAAATAGCTTGAGTGGAATAGTGTCCGGAATGGAATGTTACAATAACAACAAAATTAAACCTATGAATATTGACTATGAAAATTATAATCAAAATGCTATTAAGAGTTTAAAAAAGATATTGTGAGGTAGATTTATTATGAAAAAGGTTTATAAATTGGTAATAACGTTTGCAACATTGTTTGCCGTCATTTTGGGAACAACTAATATTACAGCATTTGCAGAATTCAGTAATAAGGGTAATCATTGGTATTATTCTGACGATAAGGAATTTAAATATTGGGGACTGACTGCTGTTAACGAATATGGAATGCCTGTTGACAATGAAGTAAGGGAAAATATTAATTTTAATGGTGCTACTCCAGAAAGTATATATGTTGCCGGAAAAGAAGATTATACTATAGATGCTTATGTATATAATGAACCTGTTAAAATTAATGCAAAGATTGCTCTTAGGGGTGACGTGGACTCAAACAGACAGGTTGACTTATATGATGTTATATATATTTCAAAAAGTTTATTGAATACCTATAAATTCAAGAGTGAATTTCATGAATTTACAGCAGATTATAATACTGATGGAACAGTTAACCTTTATGATGCAATAGACGTCAGTAAGTTCATTCTTCAGCAAATAGTTGCACAACAGGCAGCTGAAAAGTTTCAGAGAGATCAATATAGAAATGAAATTTTGAAGCTTGTTAATGAGGAGAGAGCTGCTGTTGGTGCTGGTGCATTAAAGCTTGATACCAAGCTTAATAACGCTGCTCAGACAAGGTCAGTTGAAATATCGTCCGTATTTTCACATAGCAGGCCCGACGGTACTTCCTGCTTTACAGTCTTTGATGACTTTAAAATTGATTACTTACTGGCTGGGGAAAACATTGCTGTTGGCTATGTATCACCAAAATCAGTTGTGGAAGGTTGGATGAATTCTCCTGGACATAAGGAGAATATGTTAAAGCCTGAATATACTAAAATGGGTATTGGATATTATGAAAAAACTGGTTCAATATATACCTATCATTGGGCACAGTTATTTATGCTTGATTAAGAGACACTGCATAAGGTTGTAATAGGGAGATTTAAATGATATTAACGGTTGATGTCGGAAATACCAATATAGTTATCGGATGCAGTAGTGGTGATAAAATGCTTTTTGTTGAAAGGCTTTCAACATATAACAGTAGAACTGTTATTGAGCACGCAATTGCATTTAAAAATATTCTTGAGCTTTATAATATAAATCCAGATGAGATAAGCGGTGGAATAATTGCGTCTGTTGTTCCGTCTGAAACTTCTGTTATAAAAAGGGCAATGGAAAAGATTATTGACGGAAAAATTATTGTTGTTGGGCCGGGAACTAAAAGCGGACTTAGTATAATAATTGATAATCCCGCACAGCTTGGTGCAAACCTTGTTGTTGGCGCAGTCGC
>JAVBRC010000177.1:0-7848 GCA_031548405.1 Oscillospiraceae bacterium
GAAGCTCTTGAAGGTTGCCCTGTTACAATCAGATTCCTAGATCCTCCACTACACGAATTCGTTCCAACAGACGAAGCTGATATTAAGGCTCTTGCTGATGCCCAGGGCAAATCTGTTGAAACAATCAAGGAAATCATTGAATCACTTCACGAATTCAACCCAATGATGGGACACAGAGGCTGTCGTCTTGCTGTAACATATCCTGAAATCGCAGTAATGCAGACAAAGGCTATCATCAAGGCTGCTATCGCTGTTTCTAAGAGAAACCCTGACTGGACTATCGTTCCTGAAATCATGATTCCATTGATTGGTGACACTAAGGAACTTAAGTTTGTTAAGGATTTCGTTGTTAAGACTGCTGACGCAATCATCAAGGAAGCTGGCATTGAGCTTAAGTATGAAGTTGGTACAATGATCGAAATTCCTAGAGCTGCTTTGACAGCTGATGAGGTTGCTACAGAGGCTGAATTCTTCTGCTTCGGTACTAATGACCTTACTCAGATGACATACGGCTTCTCAAGAGATGATGCTGGTAAGTTCTTAGACGCTTACTACGACACAAAGATCTTCGAGAACGATCCATTTGCTAAGCTAGACCAGACTGGTGTTGGCAAGCTTATGGAAATGGCTATTAAGCTAGGTAAGCAGACACGTCCTGATATGCACGTTGGTATCTGTGGCGAACACGGAGGCGACCCTACATCTGTTGAATTCTGCCACAAGCTTGGTTTGACATATGTTTCATGTTCACCATTCCGTGTGCCAATCGCTAGACTTGCTGCTGCTCAAGCTGCTATTGCTGAAAAGTAAGATTTACTAACGATTTTATTTGAACTATGGTTTACTTTTGTAAACGTAGGGAAAATTATAGAAAATGGCTGTTGCTTTAATGCGACAGCCATTTTTGTTTTATAATATTAGGTTGAATCAGCGTGACGCATCAGCTAATCCCGTCGGCGGAGTTAGTTGACTAACCGCACGCAAAGCGAAGCGAATATAGTTTAGGTCAACCCTTTTTAAAGGGTTGCGGTTTCCAAAGGCAGCGCCTTGGTCGCTCCGCAGAGCGAAATACTTTATCGAAAAAATGCTCTTGAACGATAAAGCTTTTCGCTCTCTGCGGAGAGCGACCAAGGCTCTGCCTTTGGAAACCGCAATTTTTGAAAAAATTGAGTAAACTTTTATGCGCCGTTCGGCGGATACAGTCAACTGTAACTTGGAAACCATCAGTTTCTTCTGGAAATATAGGGAATCTACCAACAGTCGGTTGCCTTTTTTGAGATTATAATATATAATTATGTTAGTAAAAGCGATAATTTACTATAAAAAGAAAGGTGCTGAGTTTTTATGGATAATGAAAAAATCGGATCGCTCATTGCAGAAATCCGAAAGTCAAAAAATATGACACAAAGAGAATTTGCAGATAAACTTAATATCACAGATAAAGCTGTATCAAAATGGGAGCGCGGTTTAAGTCTTCCAGATATTTCTATTTTGCCTGAACTATCAATAATTTTGGAAATCTCAATTGCCGAACTGTTAAACGGTGAAAAGGCAGAAACATTACCAAAGGCTGAAAGTGATACCGAAGAAGCCGTATGCGCAACAATTGAATATGCCCAAAAGGAAACAAAAAGAAAAACCAAAAACATAAAAGCAATTTGTTCAATATCGATTTCGCTTTCCTTTTTTATTGGAATTATTGTCTGTTCAATATGCGACTTAGCGATAACTGGAACGCTTTCGTGGTCGTTATTTCCAATAAGCTCAATTACCTATGCATGGCTGATGTCCATACCAATTTTTATATGGGGCAAGAAAGGAATTGCACCTTCACTTTTAATACTCAGCCTACTAATAATACCGTTCCTAAAAGTCCTTGATTCACTTATTTATACCCCTAACCTTATAATGCCGCTAGGTTCAAAGGTCGCATTGGTTTCAATCGTTTTCGTTTGGATTGTGTACATATTGATTCGCACACTTAGTTCAAGACGGCTCATCGCTGCTGCAATAATAACGTTGACAACAATCCCATTAAATATCGTTATTAATGCAATCGTATCCCATTATGTCCATGAGAGCTCATTCAACGCTGGCGAGCTTATCACCTATTATACTCTGATTGTAATTGCTATTTCACTGCTTGTGATTGATTATTTAAGAAAAAAACGATAATATTACGTCAAACACCTTAGAAATATTTCGCTATAAAACCAAAACGGCTCCCATAAGGGAACCGTTTTTTTCTATTAATATCATTTAAAAAGAAATTATCCAAAATATCTCTTCAATAGGCCAGCAAATGCACAGCCATGACGTGCTTCGTCCTTTGCCATCTCATGAACTGTATCATGAATTGCGTCAAGGTTAAGCTCCTTAGCTCTAGTAGCAAGCTTTTTCTTACCCTCACAAGCGCCATTTTCAGCCATCACTCTCATCTCGAGGTTTTTCTTTGTTGAAGATGTTACAACCTCACCAAGAAGTTCTGCAAACTTTGCAGCATGCTCTGCTTCTTCGTAAGCAGCCTTTTCCCAGTAAAGACCGATTTCAGGATAGCCTTCTCTATGCGCAACTCTTGCCATTGCAAGATACATTCCAACTTCAGTACATTCACCATTGAAATTTTGTCTTAGACCTTCAATGATTTCAGGATCAACACCCTCTGCAACGCCAACAACGTGTTCGTCAGCCCATGTAAGACCAGCTGTTTCCTTAGCTTCTGAAAACTTAGATGCAGGTGCTTTACACTGTGGACATTTTTCAGGCGCAGCCTCTCCTTCGTATACATAACCACATACTGAACAGATAAACTTTTTCATGCTAATAATCCTCCATTTATTTTATTAATCTTAATTGTGAAATATATTGCAAATAACTCATTAAACTTATTATAATTCATTTCTTTTCCTATGTCAATAGCTTTTTATAAAAAACACCAATGTTTTTTGACTTATTTGTGTAAATCGCAATAACAAATAGTAACTATTATCATATTTAGATATAAAAATAAAGAAAGACCCAGGTCGTTCTTTACTATACTTCTATTATTTCATGATATTTTCCCAAGCATTGTCCTTATCCTTAGCCATACCGAATCTACAGATACCGATAGCATCGTAAAGGTCAACTGAACTATCTTCATTAACATCAGCAAAGAAAGTTTGCTTGTCGTTTAAAGATTGTTTCTTCATCATTTTCTTAGTAACTAAGATAACGTCATAAAGATCAACCTTACCATCATTATTAATATCGCCTCTTAAAGCTACTTCAGCAGAACCTGAACCATCTTCAGCCATATAAACAATGTGTCTTGTAACTTTTTTTGCAGATTCAATAACTGTAATTTTGCTGTTATCAACAATAACGTCTGTAAATTCTTCACGAGCAGTGCAGAAATTTGTTATTGTCTGAACGCCAACGTTGTAAATTGCACCTTCTTCAGCATTCGCAGGAACCTCAAATGTTAATGTTGAAAGAACTTTACCATCAGCAAAGTTAGTACCAGTAAAGTTAATTAAAGTAACAACATTATCAATTGTACAAGTTGAAGCAACACCTTCAACATTAACTAGTGTCAATGCATTATCAAATTCAACATCGATATTGTAACCAGCGCACTGGTTGCCAGTATTCATTGTCAAATCAACAGTAACATATTTACCAGCAACAGCTGATGTGTCAGTTAAAGTTAAAGTTGCAGCGCCTGCCTCAGCAGATAAGTTCATTGGATTACAAGTTACAGCCATAACAGCTGTTGCAAAAAATGCAGATAGTCTCTTTAAAGTAGTTGTTTTCATGATTAGCCCTTCTTTCAATAATTAAGGGCAATCTTATTGTTTGGGATGAATATGACTGGTGCAATGAAGATTTTTAATTAATACAATCATGCACAATAATCATAATGCGCGGTGCAACTGGCAATCATACCATTTCGTAAATGAAACGGGTTAGACCCTGTAGCTTTGCGTCCTTACCTTTCAATAAGTTTGCCAACATATTCATGTTATAGTTTTTTAAATACATGCACATATATTTTTATAATAGCAATAGCTTTTTGCTATGTTTACAGTATACCATCATTTCCCTAATGTGTCAATGGTTTTAAAGGTTTTCTACGTTTCGCCAAATAAAAATCGTTTTTTTAGCAGTCAGTGTGTGCAAAATAGCCAAAGGCTTCGTAGCCACGGGATTTTTTTATCTATTTTATGCGTTCAAATGAAAGTATCGGATAACCACTTTCATATGGTTTTACAACTTCTGGATGAGCTTTTGCATACTCGTAAATGGTTGATTTTAAAACGTTTTCGGAAAATTCAGACAATTCTGAGATTGGACGGTTATAAATTTCCGGACAAACGGGCGAAACTGTTATCATTCTGAAGCTTTTACAATCGGTTTCCATAATTCTAAACGGCCAGATCAGACAATCGAACGGCTTATCATCTCCCAGAATGCATCCCTTTTCAAAATCAAGTGCTGGACAATAAAATAACTCATCGTCCTTTAACTCACCGGCATTTACAACATAACCGCCATCTTTTTCTATAAATTTTGTTTCAGGTTTAAGCGCCGTCAGTCTTTCTGCGCTCTTTTTCAACATAACCGGCATTTCCCACAAGTCTGTATTGTCAAAACCACAGCATATTTTACAAGCTGCACACGTTTTTTTATCTAGTAATCCGTTAAGCATACTTCCTCCTATTTTTAGATAACACCGCACAAAGCCGTAAATCATAGGCATTGTGCGGTGTTATGTTTATTGTTCTGAAACAATTCTGCTCAGAGCCTCAATATCCTTCATATCATATCTACCATCACCATTAATATCAGCAAGATACATTCTATCAGGTGCGAATTCGTTTCTTCCTTCGACAACAAGTCTGTTTAGTAACACCAAATCAAAAATATCTCTTACACCATCATCATTTACATCGCCTGGGAGTTCATACATACCCGGTTCTTTTACAACAACATCAAAACTCTCGTAAAATCCATTATATCCGATTTTTATCGTCTGCTCTCCCGCGATTTGCGGATTATATCCATCAAATGAGTATGAATTCACCTGATTTTTACTATTATTATCGAAATATGCATAAACAATCATTCCAGAAAGATCAAGCTCTTGACCAATAATATATTCTGTTTTACTTGGCAACTTGGTTATAACAAGCTTGGTCATTTTCTTTTCAATAACTTCAACCATAAAATACGCTTTAAAATCTTTATATTCTACAGAAATCGTTTTCGTTCCCGCAGAACTATCGAAACCACTTATATTATATTCAGTTACTTCCTCTTTTGTGTTATTATCATAAACTACGAAAACCTTTAAGCCTGTAGTATCAAGGGCTTCACCCTGCTTATAAATGGTTTTTACAGGTGTGCTCTCAATTTCTATATTCTTCAACACCTTCGCCTTAACTATTACAGAAAATTTAGCCGTCTTCTCCATATATGAAACGTTTACGTCGTATTTTCCAGCCTTTGGCTCAAAACCACTTATAGTAAAGTCTGTTATATCCTTTTCAGTTCCGTCACTATATTTTGCCTTAACGTTTATTCCTTCAAGCGATAATTTATCACCCTCACAATATTCAAGCTTGGTAGGCTTGGTAGCTATATAAATGCTGTCAAGAACTGCCGCTTCAAATTTTTGTTCACTGACACGTTCAGCAAACGTCAGTGCCACCCAGCCTTCTTTATTATTATATTTTGTTTTTCCCCAGATATGCTCATCAGCCTCAATAGTTTCAGTAACGCTAAATTCTGTTTTGTAATCAAGAACAGCCAAAGAATTATAAGCAAGTCCAGGGCCTTCACGCAAATTTACACCGTTTTCTGAAATTATACGCCATTTCTCAGAATTCCCAGTTTCGCCGCTTTCACTGCTGCTTTCGTAATCAAGCGCTCCGCCTACCATATATTTCGAATAATCAAGAACGCACCATTGAGCTTTTCCGTCTACAACGGTTTTTCCCCAAAGACTTCCTTCTGCCGTCTTTTTTTCTGTGATGCTATATATAGTATTCATAGCCAGAAAACCAGTTTTAGTGCTAGAAGAACTTGCAGATTCACGCAAATTTATTCCGTTTTCTGTATTTACTCTCCAGACCTCAGCATTTTTTTCCGTTCTATCAGATAAAAAAAGTTTTGTTTCGTCTTCACGTCGATTAACAAGCCCCTGTAAAACTTCGCCGCCAGCAATACGCCATTCGCCAAAACCCTTGGAGATTTCAAGAAAACTATGATTTTCAGGGCCATCAATAACGTATGTTTTCAAATCAAAGTCTTCATAAACATTCCATATGTTTCCCATATTATAAGAAAGAGAAACCAAAGCGTCAAATTGATTCTGTTTCAAATTCACATTATATTTATCAGCAAATTTATTAACATATCCTTCATAAGTACCCAATGCGGTTTTTAGTAATTCTTCAGCTTCCTTCTCAGTTATTCCGTTAGGATATTCTCCCGAGCTGACACCCGTTCCATAGCCTATTGTCCACTGACTGTAATCCCAATATTTATACTGGCTAAAGCCCTCGCATTTTTTTATCAGGTCAATACAGTCCTGACCTGCCTTCATAGAACTACCAGCTTTTACAATACAAAATGGGAAAATCATTACTGCCGACAAAACAACAGCCAACATCTTAATGTATACTTTGTTTTTTCTCATTTTATAGCTCCTTCAACATCATGCAGACATAATTCATCAACAATGTGCTATCAGCAGTAGTAACAATCTTGTCACCCGTTACTTCAGCGTTTGCCTGCGAGGTATTTGAAAGAGGATTCTTCTCGCTATTTAGAAGAAACATATTCAACCTTACTATATCTGCAATATTAACATCACCATCTCCGCTGACATCACCACGAGTTATTTCCCCAGCTATCTTAAGTTCAGCTCCAACGCTTTCAAAGCTTGAAACGTTAAGATCATCGCCTAAAACAGAATATCCTATCGATAGTGGAGTTGTTGTTTCAGCCGTTCCGTATGCCGCCTTAAAACGCAGTATTGCTGTCGTGCCATCTCCATTTTTGTTACGACTATTTGACCAGACTATTCTTATAGCGTCCTCATCATATTTATCATTACAATAAAATGTCCCACCTCCCGGAGTATCTCCCTGAGATGCATCAATAAACTGGAGTACACTGGGATTATAATCAACCTCAATTGAATAAGAGGAAATTCCCTGATTATTTTTTATATTAAGTTCAACTTCGGTTATGTCATTCTCGCTGCCATATCCTGCATTTATATAAACTATCGGAACATTTTCTTCTGCCGAAACATTCAAAGATGTCGATCCCGCAAATATCATCAACGAAATTGCAATAGCAGTCTTTTTTATTTTTTTTATCAAAATTACGCCTCCTTTATTCAGCAAAATAACCGTAGATCTTGTATATTTAATCAAGATAATTTTATCACAAAAAATTATAATTGTAAAGATAAAACGGTTGTTCTCAATCTGGAATATGATAACAGCTATTTATGCTTTATATAGAATAACAAGTTTTCATACCCTTCTTCTATCAAAACGCTTGTCTATATTTGCATTATAATAGTATAAAAGCAGTTTAAATCAATCTTTTTCCGGCTTTATTATGCGTTATGTCTATTAAAACACTGTTTTTCACCATTCCACTTGTGCAATCATACAAACGTAAAAAAAAGTGTTGACATCTTGGCGAATATGCGCTATAATAATAAAGCTGTTTGACGAGAACATCGAAAAACAGAGAAAACGAGGCGTAGCTCAGTTTGGTAGAGTGCTTGGTTTGGGACCAAGATGCCGCAGGTTCGAGTCCTGTCGCCTCGACCATTTTCTTTTAAAA
>JAVBRC010000056.1:0-13149 GCA_031548405.1 Oscillospiraceae bacterium
TGATTCAACATCATTTCTACCTTGATTTTTCACAAATTTTCGGCATATTTGGATGTTAATGAAGTTATTTGTTGTGCAACTTGTATGCTCATGCGTTTGTCGTGAACACATTAGAGAAAAAACTTTTTAAGCACTTCAGCATGAGTACGATAACCAAGACGTTTTCTTGGTCGATTGTTGATGAGTGAAACAACAGTAGCTAAATCATCATCAGTAACAGCAGCAAATGAAGTTTTCTTAGGAAAGAATTGTCGGAGCAGACCGTTGGTATTCTCATTTGTGCCCCTCGCTTTCAACAAGGCAACAATCAAGGCGTTTAGCACAGTTCCTGATAGTTTGAAGAAAAGTTTTACTGTGGATAATGGCAAAGAGTTTTGTTGTCCAAGAACACTATCACTTTCCCAGTGACCATAACGAGAACGATTTTCTGCACCAGCTGGACGGTCATGAATTGATACAGTATTTGGTGTTTTCCCTCGCTTATCCTCTGATTTGCATTTCTTGTGTTCCCATTTGAATCGCATGATTTTCTTTAATGCAGTAGATAAAATACCATCATCAATCGCTCGGTAAATAGTAGGAAAAGATATGGAAAATGGTTGCTTTTCTAGTTTGGCACGTCCACAAATTTCTTCTGGTATCCATCTGTAGCCGTTCACCAAGAAATACGGGAAAAGGCAGTTTAACGTGAATTTTCCCAAATTCAAGCCAATTTTTCATGAATCTAAAAGGGATTTTGTGGGTTCTCGTGGGACTGAATATACAAAATGTATTAATATAACATTTCATAAATATGGATTTAATGCCCCTTAAAGTAAAATTTAAAGGGCATTTTATTTTGATTTATTCTTTTTTCGACTTTATAAATGTTCTTAATTCTTTATACAGTTCGGGCTTCTCATCATGAAGTGTTTCAAATATTGCCATAGTAAATTGTTCTTCTCCAACTCGTAGAATATCCTTTGTTTTAACATCTACATTTTTTTTGTAGGCTACTGCTCTTGTAAGTGACGAAACATCTCTGACTAGGTTATTAAGGTTTACAGCCTGTAGCTGCTCTGGTGAAGTGTTAGATATAACCTCTAACAATCGGCTTCCAAGAATACGCATAATGCCTTCTGTAACATCTACATCTGGATACCTTGAAGTTTCTTCCATGATTGCTCTGAAGTTCTACTGTGCCATACGCAAGTCTTGTAATGTGGACACTAAATTGAAGCTGTGATAACGTATTATAGAACATATCAATGCTCATTTTTTCATCACTTGAAGCGTCATAAATATGACCACCGCTTTTAATCTGCTTAACCCATCCATTATTGATTTTAAGAAAATCATAGTATTCATCATACAAGAGGCCCTAAATTTGTGGTCTCAAATGTCTGTTTAACAAATTGTTTTGATTGCTCTGCATTTAGTATTCCAGATGTCAATGAACCTGTATCAATTGTCTTTTTTACTATTTCTCCATTACCTAACATTTTCTTCTACTTTTTGACTTAAATTTATTACTGCTAATTCTTAGACTTATCTTTTTTGAAACTATTACATTTCAATTGTTAAATACTACATTTATACTTAACCGTTACAACAATCTTTTTATATAAAGTATAAAAATGTAACCATGGATACAGTAATAACATCTTCTTTTTTGGTATACTAAGGTCAACGAAACATAAAGGAGATGTTTTTATGAAATTAATCGCAATTGAAGAGCATTATATGTCAAAATCAGTGAATGATAAGTACATGGAAGTCATGACAAAAATCGTCAGTCCAGCAAAGCGTATGCGTCTTGAGGGATTGCAGGGTTTTCTTGCAAACAGCACAATTAGCGATCTGGACGAAGTTCGCATTTCTACAATGGATAAACAAGGCGTTGATATGCAAATTATTTCATACGGCAACAATAGTCCACAAGATTTGCCTGCTGATGTAGCTGTTTCACTGTGCAGACAGGCTAACGACGAGTTGACAGATGCTGTCCGCAAACATCTCGATAGATTTGCTGGGTATGCTGCTTTGCCAGTTGGTAATCCAAAAGCGGCAGCAAATGAGTTATCCCGTGCAGTAAACGAGCTTGGATTTAATGGAGCATCACTTAACGGCAATTATAACGTAAGATTTTTTGACGAGCTGGAATTCTTTCCTATCTTTGAAAAAGCAGCATAGCTTGATGTTCCTATTTACTTTCATCCAGGCTTTCCAAATGAAAAGGTTTCTGATTATTATTACAAGGGTGAAAATATACCACAACGCTGAAAAGCTATTGAAACTATGAAAGTAAAATGATAAAGGAGAATGATTTTTTATGTCAAAAGTATTATATATTACTGCTAATGTAAAGCCAGTGAAGGATTCTTTCAGCCTGACAGTTGGAGAGGTGTTTATAAATGAATACAAAAGAACCCATCCAAGTGACGAAGTTACCCACCTTGATTTGTTTAAAAACAATATTCCATTTTTAGATGAAACTCTTATAGGATTTATGTACGGTCAGATTGACAAAAACTCCCTCGACAGTGAGCATTTAACTAAGGTTGAGGCAATGGCACTAAATTTAGAGCAGTTTATAAACAGCGATAAGTATGTCTTTGCAACGCCAATGTGGAATTTAGGATTACCCCCAGTTGTTAAAGCCTATTTTGACAATGTTGCCATAGTAGGCAAGACCTTTAAGTACACCGAAAACGGTCCTGTCGGACTTCTTACAGGCAAGAAAGCGATGTGCATTGAAGCATCGGGCGGATATTATTCAACCGGTCCTTCTACGGAAATGGCACACGGAAAGTCCTATATTAAAAGTACACTTGGCTTTTTAGGTATAAGCGATATAAGTGAAATTACAATAGAAGGCACAAACGTGCAGACCAATGACATGGAACAAATCAGACAGGAAGCAATAAGAAAAGCCATTTCTGCCGTCGATTCGTTCTAAAAAGAATTGGAGGGAAACTTATGGAGGCGGTTATAGAAAATAATAACCCTTTGGGTATAGGAAGGGTGTGGCCGCAGCTATTCCGTTTTGGTATACCAGCAATGATCAGCCTTTTGGTCAGTGCAATTTACAATATCACCGACCAAGTATTCATCGGTCAAATCGTTGGGCTATATGGCAATGCTGCGACAAACGTTGCAATGCCTCGTTACGCTTATTGAGACACTTGCGGTTCTGATAGCCTCATATTTCCTCCGTGAATTTTGTTGTGTAGTATTGCTCCGCCAACTAAACATTGCCGTCAATATTTGTCAATGTTTAATTGGTGGAGCAATAGCTACATTTTACACCTTGGAATCTATGAAGTTAATTTTTTATTTTGTTGCACTTGATTATATAACAAGCCAAAAAAACAGATTATACACGACAGAAAAGGAAGTGATTTAAATGTTAACTGCACAGGAAAAAAGACAGCAGAGTGTTGAACTAAATGTGAATTTTAAGGCTTTGGGATTTTCACGAGAGCAAATTATACAAGATATAAAAATCAGCGGTGCTGAATTTGACGCAGCAATGGCTATGACAAGTGAAGATCCGACAATTGTTTGGATGGTTCGTGATTATATGGACGAGAAGCTTAGAGAAGAGTGCAAAGAACCGCTACCATATTCAAAAAAAGGAACTAATCGTTGGTTTTTTTATAAAAAAACATGGTAAGTGTGTTGATAGATGCAAGCAAATTTCTTAGTTTATAACCAGAAGCGGAGTGCAGATTATCTGCACTCCACTCAGTTTGTTGAAAAAAACGGCTTTTGCTGGGCTTTTTAACTTCCATGTTTAATTGTGTAAAAAGCTCTTAATATGATTTAATCAGTGAATTATATTGACGCAAGAACTTCAAGCAAACGCTTAATATCCTCAGGATAAACTTCACCGATATTTCCTATACGGAATGTATCAGCTTTGGAAATTTTACCAGGATATAAAACAAATCCATTTTCTTTAACCTTTTTATAAAACCCTTTAAAATCAAAGTCTGCTTTTGGATATATGAATGATGTTATTATAGGTGACTGAACTTTTTCAGACAACAAAACTTTATATCCAAGCTTGCTCATACCCTCAACCAGAGTTTTATGATTTAGCTTGTAACGCTCATATCGTGCCTCAATGCCACCTTCTTCTTCAAGCTCATTAAGAGCCTGATAAAATGCTCTTACGATATGCGTCGGAGAAGTATATCTCCACTTCCCTGTTGGATTCATTTCACGCCACTGATCATATAAATCAAGGCATAATGAATGTGCATTACCAGCACATTTTAAAAGTTCTGTTTTTCTTGCAATAACAAATGCAAAACCTGGAACACCTTGTATACACTTGTTTGAAGAACTAATTAAATAGTCAATGCCAAGCTCATATGCATCAACTGGAATACCGCCAAATGAACTCATCATATCAACAATAAATAATTTATTTGCATGCTTTACAACCTTTGCTATCTTCTCTAATGGATTAAGTATACCTGTTGTAGTTTCGCAATGTACCATAGCAACATGAGTGATGTCAGCATCACGCTCAAGCATTTCAGCTACATCTGAAACATCAGGAATTTCAGTTTCACAGTATTCAATTACAGCAAGATTTAATTTCAAAACCTTTGCCATACTGACCATTCTTTTGCCGTATGCACCATTTGTAATTATAAGTAATTTTCCATTTTCAGGAATAACACTCCCAAGCGTTGCCTCAACAGAAAACGAACCACTCCCCTGCATTAATACTGCTGTATATTCTTCAAAATTTGGTGTTGCCAGCCTGACAAGTCTTTCACGGATATTCTGAACAATATCAAGATTATAATCATCATCCCATGTACACCAGTCACGAAGAAGTGCATTTCTTACACCCTTTGAGCTTGAAAGCGGGCCTGGTGTTAATAAAATATAAGGATTATCAGGTATAAAATCATACATTGTCTGTGTCCTCCAAATTCAACTTTTTTATCAGCATAGGCAACTCTGTAATGTCATTTATAACATAATCAGCACCGCAACCGAGATATTTTTTACGAACATTTTCTAATTGTGTTTCTTTTTCATCAGCGCTTAAATTATTCCATTCATCAAGGCTTAGTTGAAGCATATTTGAGCCAATTATAACGCCTATCGAAATGCACCCTGCATTTTTACCCTCATAAATATCAGCGACAGTATCGCCAATTTTTATTACATTTTTGATTGACTTGATTCCTAGCTTTTCAGCATTTTTCCATAGCATATATGGATATGGTCTGCCGATACTATTTACTTCATCAGGACACACAAGCAAATCCGGACTGTATCCATGCTCTATTGCCGCAGGAGCAACAACGTCCATCATAGCAGCAGTATAACCAGTAGTAGATCCAATTTTTATTCCCATATTGTGTAGCTTATTTATTGTTTCTATAACACCATCAATAGGTACTGAATATTCTTTCAGAACATCAAAGAGTGCTTTCTCAAACCCAGCATATATATTATCAATATCCTCACTTGTAGGAGGTTTGCTATACTTTGAAATCCAAAGCTCTCCAAGTCTTTCGGAATTTAGCATAGTTTCAATATGAGCTCTTTTCTGCATACCCATTGGGGCTCTGATTTCATCAATTGTAGGAGTTATTCCACATTCCTCAAAAGCTTTCTGAAATGCCGCTACTGGTGAAAACGAGCCGAAATCTATAGCAGTTCCTGCCCAGTCAAATATTACACATTCTATCATTGATAATTCATCCTTTCAAGATTATTGATATTGTTTTTTCTTTGCTATATTACCTATTATTTTTATTGCAATCTCATAAATAATTCGCACTAAAATATTTATCAGAAGTATAAGCAAGCTCATTGCAGAGGCTTGTGCAAAGTCCCCTGCTTCCTCCATATGTGTAATTGCAATTGAAGCTATCTTAAAGTTTGAACCATACAAAAATACTACTGCTGAAACTGTAACCATTGAGTTCATAAAATAATACATAAAAATTTCAAGTATAGCTGGAAGTGACAGCGGAACACTTACCTTTAATGCGGTCTTAATGCGTGGTATTCTCATGCTTTCCGAAACGTTTTCAAACTCTTTATCCAATTTTTTTAACGCACCAGTTGCAGTGACATATGGTACAGAAAAGTAATGCATAATATTTGAAATCACCAGTATAGCCATAGTACCATAAATAAAATTCATAGGGTTTGATTTTGAATTAAAAAAGAAAATAAATGCAATACCAATAACCATTCCTGGCAAAGCCATAGGGATAACAGACAATAGCTTTCCTATCTTTTTCAAAACACCCATACCACTTGATTTTTCCATCATGTATGCATAAATGAATACAAACACAGTACCGAAAAGAGCCGTGAAAACACTCATTTTTATAGAATTGATAAAGCTGCCCATACCACCCGTAGATATATTAAACGTAAAATTCTTCATCGTTAAAGACATATTGTAAGGATAATAAGTTGTGAACGCACCCATTACCAGAACTGCAATCAAAAACAAAAAGCAAAGTGTGATTACTGCACATATTATAAAGAATATAACATCCCTTGCAGTGTTATCCTTTATGGTTAGCTTTGATGCTTTTGCGTTTATGGTGCTTGAAGTTTTTGTGTTACTGATTCTTCCAATAACAAATGAGATTAATGCAGGAATCAGAAGCAGTGTACCAACAACAGCACCCATATTCATATTGAATTGTCCCGCTATTTGCTTGTAAATATCCGTCGCAAGAACGCTATAGCTTCCACCTAAAACCTTTGGCGCACCAAAATCAGCAAAGGCAAGTGAAAAGCATACAAAAAACACATTTATAAGGGTATATTTTATTTCAGGAAGTGTTATTGTAAAAAATTGTTTTACCTTACCGCATCCTAATGAATCCGCTGCCTCATATAATCTGCCGTCTGCAAATTCAAGAGCCAGAAAAAACATCAGAAACGCCTGTGGAAATGTAAATATAACCTCTGAAATTACAATACCAAGCTTACCATATAACGCAACTTCCAGTCCAAGTCCAGTTAAAACACCCTGCTTACCAAAAATATAGACAAGCCCCAGAGCGTGTACAACAGTTGGAATAAAAATAGGAATAAGTGCTGTATATTTAAATATCTTCTTGAATTTTATTTTTGTTCTTGTCAGCGCATAGGCATATGCAAATCCCAGCACCATGCTGAAAAAAGTTGACACAACAGAAATATAAATTGTGTTTGTAATTGATGATGTTAATGTTGGTGTTTTAAAGTAAGTTTTATAGTTTTCAAACCATACCAAAGCACCATTTTCATCAAGAAATGCTTTTGCAAAAAGACTGTATAACGGCCCTATTAAAGTAATTCCAAAAATCCCTAATGTCAGCACCATAATAACTAATTGCGCCATGTTCAGATTTTTCAGTTTATTCTTAATATTCATAGTTTAAACTGCCTCCGATATTAAGAATGTTTTTATGTACTCGTTCGGAGTTTTGAGAAAAATCGTGCCATCTTCATATAAATCAGATTTATCAGCAATTTCAGATGGAACATCAATATATATTTCATTCTGTTCAGGAAGAACACCTGTAATTCTTGTAAGAGGCCCTTTAAATTCAAGATTTTTTATTCTTGCCGTTAAATCATAATCGTTTTTTCGGTCGCAAATCAAAAGCTTTTCGGGACGTATAGCATGAACAGTGCCATTCCTGTTGTAAAAGTTCATTGTACCAATAAAATCCGCAACAAATGGTGTACATGGATTGTCATAAATTTCTCGTGGTGTCCCCACCTGTTCAATAACCGCATTATTCATTACAATAATTTTATCTGCCATTGTAAGTGCTTCTTCTTGGTCATGAGTAACCATGATAGTTGTTACACCAAGCATTTTTTGAATTCTGCATATCTCAGTTCTTAGCTTTGTACGCACCTTTGCATCTAATGCAGAAAGCGGTTCATCAAGTAAAAGGTAATCTGGTGACAAAGCAATCGCTCTTGCTAACGCTGTTCTTTGTTGTTGTCCACCCGAAAGCTGATTCGGATACTTATCCTTATGCTCAATAAGATCAACAATGCGTAACATTTCGTCAGCTTTTATATGCTTTTCTTCCTTTGTCATGTTCTTTTTTTGCTGCAAACCAAATAAAATATTTTGCTTGACAGTCATATTGGGGAAAAGTGCGTACGACTGGAATACTATACCAAAATTCCGCTTTGATGGCGGCAGAAAAGTACAGTCATTACCTGCAATAACAATTCGCCCGCTGTTTGATGATTCAAGTCCTGCAATAATACGCAAAAGAGTAGTTTTACCACATCCGCTAGGGCCTAAGATGCATACCATTTCACCCTTTTCAACACTTACACTGACATTATTAAGAGCAATCTGACTACCAAATTTTTTTGTAATATTACAAACCTCTATATATGACATTGATATTCCTCCATTTATAAAAAAAGCTGTTGCATCACAGTTTTAATGAACAGCTTTTTTACTTTTATTCTAAGATTATTCTTCGGCTGATTTTGAATCATAAAGGCTCATCCATTTATTAAGGATAGCTTCACGATTGTTTGCTGTCCACACAAAATCATTATCAATAAGCTGTGCAAGCGGGTCACCTTCATAACCGTCATATGTACCTACATTGCTTATAGTAATAATTGGATAATTCTGCTTGTAAAGCTCCATTGCGCTATCGCATATCGCCCAATCAAGAAAAGTTAATGCAGCCTCATGTATGTTGTCTTTTTTAATAAGAGCATTCGCCTCTAAGTCCCAGCCAGAGCCCTCAGATGGGAATACTACTTCAACTGGAGCACCCTTTTGTTTCTGTGAAATACCAGCATATCCAAAGCTTACACCAATTGTACATTCGCCAGCAGCAGCCATTTTAGCCGGCTTTGAACCAGAATGAACATACTGTGCAACATTCTCGTGCAAAGACGTCATATAATCCCATCCAGCCTCAGTATCCTTACCGTTTAGCTGAAGGAGGGCAGAAACAGTGAGGAACCCTGTACCGGATGAATTAGGATTTGACATAACTACTTGTCCTTTAAGTTCAGGACGGAGCAAGTCCTGATATGAAGTAATATCAGATACGCTAAGGCCAGTTTTTTCAAGCTCAGCAGTATTGATGATAAAAGCTGTTTCCCATGCGTCGATGCCAACCCATGTTGGTACTTCCTTGTCAGATTTGAACTTATCAACAATTCTGTCGACACCCTCTGGCGAATATGCTTCAAGCATATTCTGATCGTCAAGTACCATCATTGACGACGCAGCCGTTCCCCACACAACATCAGCCTGTGGGTTATCCTTTTCTGCAAGCAATTTAGCTGTAATAATACCTGTCGATTCACGAACTATATTAACTGTTATGTTTGGGTATTTACTGTTAAAGTCTGCTAAGTATTCAGTAACAATTTCGTCCTCAAGCGCTGTATAAACAGTTATTGAACCGCTTTCTCTATCACCCTTTGCTGTTCCTGAACCTTTCGTGTCATTCGAGTTTGTGCTACATCCTGTAAATGAGCACATTACTGTTACACCCATTGTAAATGCTAGCAATCCTGATAAAATCTTTTTCATCTTTACCTCCATAATTTTCGTAATGTCAATATTATATACTGCAAATATTAAATTTGTAATACTGCCTTTATGAAACTATAGTTAAACTTTCTGGACTTTTGTTAAAGAGATTTTACATCTATATAAATAAAAAAATTGCAGCTAAGTTTAAATGCTAGTACCGTACTTCGAGGACGTTGTTGCCTAAAACATCTTTATCATATTATAAAAGTGTGAACCTTTAGATTTTACAAGGTATTGCTCCACCAATTAAACATTGACAAATATTGACGGCAATGTTTAGTTGGCGGAGCAATAGTAGATTGTCAACACCAACCGTTCGATATTAATCTAAAATTTTTTATACCTATATACTTTTTGAAGAATATGTGTTATACTTTCTATAAGTGTGATATTTATGAAATATGTACTGTCTGATATACAACATAATACATTTATATTTGATTAGTAATTTTTTGGAGGAAAATAATGAAAATTTCAAAAATGTTAAGGGTGCTTCCGATAGTATTTGTTATAATATCTATCATAAGTATCGTATTTATGGCATCTATGTTTTATACTGGTGATAAAGTTCAGCTTAACCGAGCCAAATCTAAAGAACTTGGTATTGAGTTGCAAAATGCTTCCGATTTTTTAACTAATCAGGCAAGAGCCTACGCTGTTACCGGAGAAAACGCATATTTTTCTGAATATGAAAAGGAAATCAAAATCACACAAACCAGAGAAAACATTATAAATAAGATTGTTGAACTTGGAGCACCTGAAAATGAGCTAGTTTTACTTTCAGAAGCAAAACAGCTATCTGATGATTTATCAGTATTAGAATATGCAGCCTTCGATTTAGTTAAAGAAGGAAATAGTGAAAAGGCACAAGATATTGTTTTTGGTGAAGAATATTTTCTTTTTAAAGCCGAAATCACCCATAAACTTGCAGATTTTCAAAATCTTATGAACCAGCGTTGTGATAAGGAATATACAATTGCACATATTGCTATGATCGTTTCTATTATTACAACAATAATGATGATTTCAGTTATTATAGGACTTGTTATATGGAGCTTCCGACTGCTAAACCACAAAATTAAAAATATTGGTGAATTGGCCGAAATTGCAGAAAAGATTTCCATTGGAAACTTTAATGTTGATACCACAAGATATATTTCAGAAGATGAGTTTGGAAGACTTGCACTAAGTTTTATGAAAATGATTAAAAGCATAAATGATATCACATGCGAAATAGCTAAAATTTCTGACGCAGCAATGAATGGCGATTTTAAAAAACGTGCCGAAACAAAAAAATTCAATGGTGAGTTTGCTAGTGTTCTTGTCAGAATGAATCAGATGCTGGAAATCCTTGTTGAAGAGGAGGAAAAGGTTAGTAACTTAAAAAATCGTTTCCTTGTTAATATGAGCCATGAAATCCGCACGCCAATGAATGCGGTAATCGGTCTTTCCGAGCTTGCATTGAAAAAACCTCAAACTGATGAAAACTATGATACATATAAAAAAATAAATACCTCTTCAAATAATCTGTTAACAATTATTAATGATATATTAGATTTTTCAAAAATAGAAGCAGAAAAGCTTGATATTATAGAAGATGACTTTTTCCTTGAGGATATTGTTTCAAATGCTTTTATGATGGCTGCTGAACGCATTAGCGAGAAACCCATCGAAATGTTGCTCAACATTAGCTCTAATGTTCCGTATGCACTTAGGGGAGATAAAACTAGAGTATGGCAGGTGTTGAAAAATATTCTTGACAATTCTGCAAAGTATACTAACACTGGAAAAATTATTCTTACAATCAGCATTAAGAAATATCTTACATACGAAAATGAACAGAAAGTTTTACTGAGTTTTGTGGTTGAAGACAGTGGATACGGTATGTCTGAAGAACAGTTGGCAAGTCTTTTTGTTCCGTTCCAGCAATTCTATGTCAAAGGTAACCAGCGCAATGTTGGTACTGGCTTAGGTATGGCAATTACAAAACAACTCATAGAGCTTATGGGCGGTGAAATCAACATAAGCAGCCGTTTGAACGAAGGTACAAAAGTGTCAATTGACCTGCCATTTGGTGTAACTGACTCAAATCAGACACTTGAAGCAATTATAAAAAGCAATAATATTTCCGCTAGTAATATTTTGATCGTCGATGATGACCAAAACGCACTTTCTATCATGTCCGGACTTATTGAGAAAATGAATGTTACTCCTGTTTGTGCCAAAAATAGTGCCGAAGCATTGGAACAGGTACAGAAAATTGAAAAAGCAAATAAGGCATTTGATATTATTTTGCTTGACTATCATCTAGGCGGAGAAAATGGTTTTGAACTTGGTGCTAAGATCAAAGATAGAAACTCAAAACAAAAATTGCTTATGGTATCTGCTTACTCCAAACAGTTGATTAATGTTGATATTAAAAAAGCTGGCTTTACTGATATTATTGAAAAGCCTTTTATTCCTACACAGTTTATACGCCGCCTATGCAATACAATAACCAATAACAGTGAGCAATCGGAACTAAGTTATGACCTATTTCCTGATGCTAAGGTTCTTGTTTGTGAGGATAATGAAATTAATCAAGATGTTATCAAGGGTGTTCTTAACTTATTTGGTATCGTACCAAAAATTGCTAACAACGGAAAAGAAGCCATTGACATTCTAAATCAAGGTCATTTTGATCTTTTACTTCTTGACGTTATTATGCCAATTATGGATGGATATGAAACCGCGTCGTTCATTCGTTCAAGTAAAAAAATATATAAAGATATTCCTATTATTGCTATGACTGCTAACGTAATGAAAAAAGAAGTAAACAAGTGCTTTTCCGTTGGCATGAATGGACACATTGGTAAACCATTGTCTATCGATGAGACTTACAGAGCAATTTCACAATACTTGGAATACTACCGAAATGATATAAATAATGTACCAAATGAATATCCGCAAAGCCTCCCAGATATCGATGTTACAAGCGGAATCGCACGATTTGCTGGAAATAGTGAAGCATATTTTTCTTCACTTATTAAATTCATAAATGGTATAGATGATGATGAAAAACCGTATTCGTTCTTTATCTCCGACGAAAATAAAACTGACTGTGTTCGTTACCTCCATACATTGAAAGGTGTAGCTGCAAATCTATCTATCACGGGACTAGCAAAATACGCTGAGTATCTTGAAGCTGAACAAAAAACTAGTATAATTTCAGAAGCAGATTATTTAGGATTCAAAAGTATCTTAGCAGATACAAAAAAAATCTTGAAAAAATTAGTTTAATCGGCTCCTCAAAAGATTCTGTTCTGCTTTTGTTTTCTTTTATTATACCATATTTTACGATTAATGAAAAAATTTAATCAGTGTGTCCTAAAATTATTATATTGACGCAAGAACTTCAAGCAAACGTCTAATATCATCAGGATAAACTTCTCCAATATTTCCAATATTGAGGAAGATATTGCTCCACCAATTAAACATTGACAAATATTGATGGCAATGTTTAGTTGGCGGAGCAATAGTTAACTTTCCCCGACAAAAGTCGCTTTGGTGCAACGACACGCTGCTTTTTGAAAAAAATCGAGTAAACTTTTGGTGTC
>JAVBRC010000085.1:0-3547 GCA_031548405.1 Oscillospiraceae bacterium
TTCAATTAAATATGTTGTATAAAAAAATATTTCTGAAATTCAATTTGCGTAAATCAGATAGGAAGTATGCATCATTGCAAAAAAGGCTAAATAAAATGATGAATATTTCCAGTATGTTTAAGGAAAACAATGCACTTAATGAATTACTTTTTGCTTTATGGCAGATTTATCGAAGTAACAACTTGCAGTTAAGTCAAAGCTTGTTTGAACTGATTAATTTGATTACAGAACGCAAAGAACAGAAGCGTCTAGTGACTTTGATTGGACTTACTCATGTAGCCAATTTGCAGAAACGTATGGTCAGCCAACTTCATGCGGTAGATTTTGCAATGCTGCATCAGATTTCACATATGGAACATCATGTTCCAGTTCTTCACAGAACACTTGAAATGCAGAAACGCTATGCATATAGTCATCATCAGATGGAGAATGAAACTAATACAATTGCACAGGTAATTACAAATGCAAACAAAATGTCGACTTTACTGGGGCGAATTTATGAAGAAATTGAAACCAGTACATTTTTATATAACGAAAGCAGCTATAAGAATACTAAAACATTATTCAGATTAACAAATTCGTTATGGAAAGTGTATCGTGGTCAAAATCTTGAATTGAGCCGAAGCTTTACAAGATTGATTACACGCATATCTGATGAGCATATTCAGCTGCGTTATGAACGCAATGAACAGAATATGTTTCAATCCACACGGTCTTTAAAGAGCCTTGTTAACGCAATGCGTCGTGCTTTCTCGGGAACTAATCTGGAGATGAGGCATAGTATGATAAGTCTTTTTAGCGATGTACATCGTGCTGGGGAACAAAATCATAGTAATAATATTTCTAAGAACAATATAAGCAATCAGATTTTTCTGTATTACTTACCAAGACCTTCTAAACAAAGGCATATTCCATTGCGACACCGAGAGAATGCAATGGTATCGGCAACAGGAGTGGAAAGCAGAAGGGGTACTGAAAATGCTTCGTTTGAACGAGATATAGAACGCAAAATAAGTGAGCTGGAACATAAGCTTACAGCTGCTACTACTTATGTGGATAATGAAGTATTCATGAAAAATATGATGGAGCGTATTGAACAGGAACAGCAAACGCAGTGGCGCATGGAAAAAATGCAAAGGGGGATTTTCTAGTATGGAAAAGGCGGTTTTGATACTTTATAGTGAGAATGAGAAAGAAAAAAAGTTGCCAGTATTATTTAATCCATCGGAGTATAATATTTCAAGAAGTGTAAATTATGCAAAGCTGGATATACCAGGACTGGATAATCCGATTATGCAGTTTATTAGTGGAGGTCAGACCTCTTTAAAGCTTACACTTCATTTTGACACACAAAATACATATATATCGCCGACTGCATCAACAGATGTCAGAGAATACACAAGCCCTATCATGGACGCATTATGGATTGATGGAAAAGTTCACGCTCCACCAATGGCAGCATTTAGCTGGGGCGGCTTTTTCTTTAAAGGTGTTATCACTGAAGTTCAGCAGAGCTTTACTATGTTTTTACCAAATGGTTTGCCAATCAGGGCAAAGGTGGATCTGACGTTTATCAACAATCAAAATGCGCTAGCTGCTAAGAGAAAATCGCCGTTTGAATCACCAGATCGTACAAAAACAAGGTATGCACAGCAGAGTGTGCAGCTTTGGCGAATGGCAAATGCAGAATATGGTGATCCAAAATATTGGCGTGTAATTGCTGATTATAATGGTATTTATAATCCACGAAAATTTCCGTCGGGCAAATTATTACATTTGCCGCCTTTAAAAGAATTATGAAAGAACTAATGAATAAAAATACGTATACATATGCGAATTTAAGTGGGAAATACAACAATTTCAGAGTACCGTGCTGTGAAATCACAGCTGGCGGTGTTGCATTATCGTCACTGGAGCTATACCCATCCAGCTTGGAGATATGTCAGACAATCAAAGATAAATCTGGTATGTGCAACTTTGTTATAAATAATGCTTATGACTTTGTTAAAAGAGGTTTTAAGAAAGAAATTGGTGAGAACTTTCCTTTAGGACAAACTATTGTGGCAGCAATCGGATATACAACTCCTGTTGAACTTTTTAAGGGATTTGTAATTGATGTGAGTTTTTCATTTGATGCAGGGAAACCGCCAAGTGTACGCATTTCGTGTTGTGATATCAGAGCATTGATGATGCAAGGAAAACTAAATGCAATGCCAGAGGTGGCGAGCTTTCCGATTATGATGCAGATGCTAATGAGATATTACACTTCTATTTTAAATATGAGAATAGTGTTCTATGACTACTGGAATTTACTGGAAGATTTCCGCCAAAATACCAACGACTTTAGCTATTTATATAATTATGGATTAAAGCGAGGGTATGAATTTTTTGTACTTGGTGAGCATTGCTATTTCAGAAAAAAATGGCAAAATACAACGCCGATTATGACATTGCAGTGGGGTGAAAGTATTTTGAATTTTAAACGTAATACCAGTTACGCTACCAACCAACTTAGCGGTGTGCTTAATGGTTTATTGAGTATTCTTCCGTTTTCTTCAGACAATATGTTGCAGCCGCAGGGGTATCCTACTAAATCTGCAACACCTAAAATTCCTAAAGTTCAGATGGACACTTCAGATGCAAAAAATACGTTAGATCTTGTGAATATGATGCTTACTAGCTTGCATAATATAGGCGATAATATGGCATCTGGTTCCGTTACCTGCGTTGGTCTGCCTGAAATTACTCCAGGACGATATATCTCTCTGCGAGGTTTGGATGCAACGTATTTTGATGGTGATTATTATATCGAAGAAGTAACACATAAAATTTCCAGCAGCGGTTACACTACATCATTTCATATTGGGTCTGAAAATTAAATAAACACTGATTAAATATTGTGAGTGTTGATAGTCATTATTTATTCAGGATTTGCTAAACGTTTGGCTGTGTTACTTAAAGGAGGTTGAAAAAATGATTGAGGATATTGCACGATTATTGATGGACGATAACCACAAGCAGCCATTTCTGATGCTTGGTAAAGTAATTGAAAATTATAATCCTTTGCACCCAGCTTCTGTCAAGGTAAGCCTGAAGGGTAGGGCAGCAGGTATGGGTATAACTGCTTGGGCAAAGGTTACAATGGTAGATGCTTCGAGTGGTAAAGGAATTTACAGCTTGCCAAATGTAGGAGACGAAGTTGTGGTTGCCTTTTTAGATGGTGAAATTGATGTGCCGATTGTTATAGGTTCACTTTATTCTGCAACTGCCTTGCCTCCTAGTGAAGCATTACTGCCAACTAATAATGTAAAAATGATAAAGACCCAAGCAGGTAACACCATTAAAATTGATGATCTTTCTGGAATTGAAATAAAATCCGTAACAAAACAGACTGTGTTATTAAATGACAAAAACTTAGAAATTACTATTTCTGACAGTACAAATCAAACGTCAGTCAAAATTAGCAAAGGAAATGTTGAGATAAATGCTCTTTCTGGAGTTTCACTAAAAGTGGGTGCTAGTGAGATTAAAATTGACAATAAGGCAA
>JAVBRC010000133.1:0-4163 GCA_031548405.1 Oscillospiraceae bacterium
CTTGTTTCAGGGTTTCCGCCGATTTTTTTTATCATATTTTCTTGATCAATATCTGCAAACGACAACGGCATCATATTTTTCCTCCTCGCTCGTCAAAGGTAGTTTTAGCTAACCTTTATAGCAAAAAAATAGTAAAAACTAATTCAATCCTCATAAAATCCAAGTTAGACTTAACTAACCAAATTTATGATGCTACTTTTTATACTATTTGTCAATGGTTATAGGTGAAAAAAATGTATTTTCGGCTTATTAAACATTTTATAAGTTAGTTATGGCGAACTAACTTGTTCATTCTAATAAATAATCACCATCGACAAACTAGTATTTTTAATTCTTAAATAAATCTAATAAAGATACTTTACATTTTATTAAAATAATGATATAATCATAATATAACTGTGTAAAATAAAATACATAATGGAGTCAAGTTATGATATCAAGTATTAAATTTATTATAATAATTGTGTTATTAGTTTGTGTTATGATATGGTATTGCAAATCAAAAAAGAATACATTAAATATAATTGCTATAGTTATTTCTGTGCTGGTTTTAGTAAGCTTGTTAAATAGCGATTTTGAAAAGAAACTAGTAAGATATGATTCACCCGAGGAGGCCTTTCAACAAGTCACCACGGATAGTTCTATTACAAAAATATTGAAAACTGACAACTCTGCTTTTATTCTTTATAAAAGTGGTTCTGATAATAGTTATATGTATTTAGACAATGTTAATGGTAAATGGAAAATCCCATTTAAAAATGATAATTATGCCTCAACTCATCTTGGTGTTGGTGGAATCCTCTCAATATATAAAGAAACGTCTACAAACAATTATTATGTTGCATTAATTGTTAATACTAATGATGATGAAATTATTGACAGCAAAAATCAAGTTTTTGAAGAATGTAATACACGGCAAAGTTTCGCCTTTTTCAGGTATTTCGTTGCATTCATTGAAGACGTTGATGAAAATTATTACATAAATATAAACAATCAAAAAATATACTTGAAAGATTTAATATTAAAAATATAGGCAATACCATACTGCTCTGTACCATTTAATTATCTAATGTAAATATTTAGATAATGTAAGGTACTACAGTGGTTGTAAGGTATTGCTCCACCAATTAAACATTGACAAATATTGACGGCAATGTTTAGTTGGCGGAGCAATAATGCCTATAAAATATTTTCTTATCCTTTTACCACACCTATGGTAAACAACTTCTTAATTGGTTCTACTAAATCCTTTTGATTTGACATAACAAAATCAATATCCTTATATGCAAACCTTGATTCTTCTGGAACATCTTTTTTATTATGCTTCCCAAGTACTACACCACTTGCTTTAAGATCGTTCATAACTGTCTCAACTGAAAAGGCTTCCATAGCGCCCCTTCTAGAATAGTTTCGTCCAGCGCCATGAGATGATGAACAGAAACTTTCAGGATTACCCTTGCCCCTTACAATATAACTGTTAGAACCCATAGCACCTGGTATGATGCCAATTTCGCCCTCTCCTGCTCTGACAGCACCCTTTCTGTGAACCCAAACATCTTTCTCATAATGGTGTTCCAGTACCGCGTAATTATGGTGACAATTTATTTCATTATCATAAGCAGGCGTAATTTCTGCATATTTTTTCAAATATTTAGTGAAAATTTCCTTGACCTTATCCATCATCTTTTCACGATTTTCATATGCAAAGTCCATTGCCAATTGCATCCAGTTAATATACTGTTGTCCTTCATTACTATCTACCGGAAGGAATGGCAACTTATAGTCATTTGGTATATTTGAGTACCACTTACTATTCAACATACTGGCGATCTGATTAAAATACTTCCCTATTTCATTTCCAAAATGCCGACTTCCTGAATGAAGCATAATTCCTACCATACCATTTTCGTCTTCTTGCAGTTCAATAAAATGATTACCACCACCAAGTGTTCCTATCTGATAATAACCATCATTGATTTGCGGAATTAATGTATTATCAACTTTATATTTTTCAATTTCATTCATTGCACGATCTAGTACAATACTTTCTTGTGCTTTTTTATGATGATTGAAACCTGTAGGGATATTTCTGAGAATATCTCCGATAATCGCTTGCAGTAATAAACCATTTCCCGTCATTATTTCACGCAATAATTTGGCTGGTACATTAGTTTGTATAAAACCCATTCCACACCCGATATCAACACCAACCGCATTAGGAACCACAACTCCATCGCAAGCAATAACACCACCGATTGGCATTCCGTTTCCTACGTGTGTATCAGGCATAAGACTTACCCATTTATGTATAAATGGGAGATTAGAAAGATTCACTGCTTGTTCTATGCACAAGTCCTCTACTGTATTAATGTTATCCAACCATATTTTAATTGGATGGATACTCTTTTCCTTTTCATGATGCACAAACATTTTGTATGCCTCCTTTGTTTTATTGATTAACCTTATTATAGCAGAATTATTTATACTTATCATATAAAAAAAGTTGCGAGGTGTATTCATATAGTTGAATTCTAATACCACATCTGCTATAATATGACAAAGAAAAAGATTAAGCACGTAGAAAGAAAGGTGAAATACATATGAGTGAATTTTCAGAATTAATAAAAAACTTTGATAAAACCCGTGATTATATGCGTGATTTTTTCGTTTTTGGGTATAAAACACGTTCTGATTTTCAGCTTAAAAGTCCACGAACCTATGACAATGAAAAACGTCGTATTGAAAGCTGGCTTGGCGATTTAATTCAATTTGATACAACAAAAAAAGGGAAACAAGTATCTATTTCACTTGACAGCAGACAGCTATCAACAAATCCACTTTATAAAGCCTATAAATCAAAGAGCTTTACTAATAATGATATAAAACTGCACTTTTTTCTACTTGACCTTTTAAATGGTAGTGAACCACTTTCAGTTGATGATATTACCGACCTTATCTGTAATACATACAAAGAGTACTTTGAACCGCAAACCATTCGCCTGAAGCTTCGGGAATATGTATCCGAGGGCATTATATCGCAAACTAAATGTGGGAAAGCCTATCAATATAAATTGTCTGAAATGTTTCCAGATACTTTATGTTCACGTTATAAAGATTTTCCAGAAATGCTCGGCTTTTTTTCCGAGGTAGCACCTTTTGGCGTAGTTGGTAGCTTTCTTATGGACCAGTTGAACTTAAAAAATGGAACGTTTATTTTCAAACATCCTTTTATTGTGCATACACTTGAAGACAATATATTATTGCAACTCATAAAAGCAATTGACGAAAAACGAGTGGTTGAAATAGTGAATTTTAGTAAAAAATTAAAGCAGACCATAATAAGAGCCACTCCATTAAAAATATATGTTTCTACACAAACAGGAAGACGTTATGTAGTAATGTATCTGCCATTTACCAAACGTTTCACCGCCTTCAGACTAGATAACATCAAATCTGTTAAAGCACTTGAAACAGATGATAATTTTGATGAGTATACCAATAATTTACACAAAAATGCGCCTATGTGCTGGGGAGTATCTTTTGGTACTGTTCGATGTTCTGAGCAAAGTGAATCGTTTCGTATGATTCTTCATATTGATGAGAAAAATGAAAGAGATGTACTTGAACGATTATTACGAGAAAAAAGAAACGGCATGGTAGAACGTATTGATAAAAATACATTTGCATATTCAACAAGCATATTCGACACAAATGAAATGATGAACTGGGTAAAGACATTTATTGGTAGGATTGTTTCGCTAGAAGGAGCAAATTTGCCTGTAATTCAAAAATTTCATCATGATATCGAGCGTATGAAACACTTATATGAGGAGGTTTAAATGACACTTTTTTCTGAAATTTACAGCTGTTACTATACTGTTGTTTCAAAAATTTTACATAATGCACCAATTACCAAGAAACAAATGGATGTCCTAATTCGTTCTTATGCTTTTTCAGAATCTTCTTTATATTTAATACCGAAATTAAGTGAAGATAATTGCTGGAAATTTCTCACTGAAAAGAATGAAGAGTTTCAATCAAATTTGATCCATAAGCCCGTCTTGCCATTAACTACACTCGAAAAAAGTTGGCTTGCATCATTGCTCAATGATGCAAGAATTCAGTTGTTTATGGAGGACGATGAAATTCAGGAATTATCTGAA
>JAVBRC010000072.1:0-10834 GCA_031548405.1 Oscillospiraceae bacterium
ATATTTGAGCTGCGTTTGTTCACGCTTCACCCCATCCATCTGCATACTATAAAACATTAGCTTTGTAGCAGTTGTTCCCTTGGCTATGTCCTCATTTGAATTACTGCATAAATTACTCATAGTGACATCAAGCTGTTCCATTCTATCTTCATATTCAAACTTTTCACGTCTTAATCCGAGTAGAACATTTTTTTCAGATTCCAAAATCTGTTTTTTATAGTCACGCATTTTCTGCATTGAAAAAACAAATTTTTTAATATCTGAAATCCGAATTATTAATTTAGAATTTCATTTATCATATTTACAGTATCACTAAATTCAACTTTAAGATCAACTGGTTGTTGAAGGAATTCATTTATAGCCGGCATACGTTCAATCGCTTCATCAAGTTCAGGATTACTTCCTGTTTTATAAGCACCAATTGAAATTAAATCAGAATTATCCTGATATAATGACATGATCTTTCTTATTTTTGAAGCGTTTGATTTATGCTCCTTAGATGCGATTTCCGACATAAGTCGGCTAATACTTGCAGTAACATCAATTGCAGGATAGTGATTTTTCATTGCAATTTTTCTTGAAAGCATTATGTGTCCATCAATAATTCCTCTTACTGTATCAGAAACTGGTTCATTAGAGTCATCGCCTTCAACGAGTACTGTAAATATACCAGTAATTGAGCCTTTTCTAAAATTGCCGCAACGCTCTAAAAGCTTTGGCAATGACGCATAAATTGATGGCGTATACCCTCTTGCAACAGGTGGTTCACCAATACTCAATCCAATTTCACGTTCTGCCATGCAATAACGTGTAAGTGAATCCATCATAAGCAAAACATCTTTACCCTGATCCTTAAAATATTCTGCAATAGTTGTTGCTGTCTGAGCACATTTTGAACGCATAAGTGCTGGTTGGTCTGACGTTGCTATAACGAGTACTGAACGTTTAAGCCCTTCTGGCCCCAAGTCACGGTCGATAAACTCCATAACCTCTCGCCCACGCTCACCAACAAGTGCTATAACATTAACATCAGCCTTAATATTTCTGGCTATCATACCCATAAGGGTACTCTTTCCAACACCACTTCCGGCAAAAATGCCCATTCTCTGCCCTTTACCGATTGAAAGCATTCCATCAATAGCTTTAACACCAAACTCAAGTGGCTGAGCAATTGGTGGTCTTTCCATCGGATTTGAGCGAACTCCGTTAATGCTATAAAGCATACCCTCAGCAATTTCGCCCTTTCCGTCAATCGGATTTCCAAGGGCATCAACTGCACGTCCTATAAGGTCATCACTAACATTAATTTTAAGTTTTTCGCCTGTATTTTCAACAAGACTTCCATACCCAATACCATCCATATCAGAATATGGCATAAGCATTACTTTATTATCCTTAAAGCCGACTACTTCGGCAACAACGTGTTTTTTATCTGGCTTAGATAAAACCTTGCATACATCTCCGATATTACAATTTATGCCTGATGCTTCAACAGTAATTCCAACAATCTGTTCGATTTTACCGTAAACTTTGTAAAATGAATTCATGCGTATATTTCGACAGAGATCAGTCTGATCAAGATAATTCTTCATCATTTTCACCCTTATCCTGTTTTTTAATAAAATCCTTCAGATTTTCAATCTGTGTTGAAACTGATGCAACAATGTAACCCTCGGACGTATTCAGAATGCAGGTATCATCAGCAACATTTTCACTAATTGTTATTTCAGCATTAATACCGCTTTCAGAAAGTTCTTTTTCAAGAGAATCAGCATATCCAGAAAGTTTTTCTGAAATTTCTGCATTTATCCATGAAGCTCCTCTTACAGATTTTATAGCATTTTTCACAAGACCATACATTACCATATCATCATCTTGAATTTTCTGATGAATAATTTTCTCAGAAATTTCCGACACAACGTATTTAAGCTGTTTTGCATACTCTTCAAAATATTCATTCTCATCATTTTTAAGCTGTTCAATACTTTGAGAAATATAGTGTGACAGATTTTCCAAAAGTTCTGATTTTTCTATAATACCTCTGTGAAGTCCTTCTTCATAAGCATTTTTCTTGATTTCCTCAGATAATGCCGTTGCTTCATCAATTATCTGACGCTTGCTTTCATTTGCATCATCAACTGTTTTTTTAGCTTCATTTTTAGCATTATGCAATATGATATCACGTTCATGAGCCGCACAAAGCTTTTTTCTGCCAAGCTCGCCAGCAAGTTCTTCACGAATTTCTTCTCTGATTTTCTGATAAATTTCATCAGTCAAAATTACTGGCTCGCCTTCATTTTCAGATATGACATCCTGCTTAAAACTAACATCAGGAATCATAACTGTCTTTTTATTTTTTACAATGTTTTCAGGCTTAAAGACTCTACGCAATTATCTCATCCTCTCCGCCCTTGGAAATAATAATATCACCAGATTCCTCAAGTCTTCTGATAACAGCAACAATTCTCTGCTGTGCTTCTTCAACATCACGCATACGAACATTATGCAGATACTGCATATCAGTTGTAATTGTTTCACGCTGTCTTTGTGACATATTGTTGAGAATAACATTTGTAACATCTTCTGATGCTGCCTTGAGTGCAACAGTAAGATCCTTAACATCAACTTCTCTGATAAATGTCTGAATTTCCATATTGTCAAGATAAACAATATCTTCAAATACAAACATAAGCTTCTTGATATCTTCTGCGAGTACTGGATCTTCATTCGACAGTTCTTCAAAGATATACTTTTCAGTTTTTCTGTCAACTCTGTTCATGATTTCAGCAATGTAATTAACACCGCCCATTTCCATAACATCAACAGAAGTAATAGCTGAAAGCTTTTTATTAAGAACACGCTCTACAATACCAATAATTTCAGGTGAAGCCCTGTCAAGATTAGATATTCTTTTTATAACATCAAGCTGAATTTCTCTAGGTAATTCAGAAATGATTGCTGACGCCTGTTCCGCTCTTGCATAGGAAAGAACAATTGAAATTGTCTGTGGATGTTCATTTTGCAAAAGCATCTGCAAGTTTTTATAGTCAACTTTTCTAACGCTATCAAACGCTCTTACTTTACCAGATTTTGAAATCTGCTCCATGAGGTATGCTGAACGCTGTGAACCAAAGGCTTTTTCCAGTACTTCCTTGGCATAAGCTTCGCCACCTTCGGTAATAATATTCTGTGTTACACACATATCATAGAAATCTTCCATGATACCTTTTAAATCATCTGATGAAAGTGAATCAAGCTTTGAAATTTCACCAGTGATTTTTTCTACTTCATCATCTTTCAGATATTTATATACTTCAGACGCACTATCTGCACCAAGAGCAATCATAATTGCTGCAACCTTAGTAGCAGTTGTTACTTTAACCTTGCTTTGCTTCGTAGGAACAGCCTGAGGCTTTTCAGTATCTGCCTGTGTTTTTTCAGTACCTGACTTTGATTTCTCACTAACAGACTGTTGTTTTTCAGCAGCTGTCTGCTTAGCCATTACTCATCACGCTCCTTCAACATTGAGCGGATAAGTGCGGCTGCTATCTCAGGATTATTTTTAGCAAATTCCCTTACTTCCAATTCAGCTGCCTTTTCAACCTTAGTATGTTCTTCAGCCGCCTGTTCAAGGGTTTTTCTATTATTTTCTTCAATTGTTTCCTGAAGAGTATTAATCGCTGCTTCGCTTTCTTCCTGCTGTGCTCTTAATTTCTTTTTCATACTCTTAACAAGCATAAGTATAACAATTAATATTACAACAATCATAACAAATGCACAAAGTGAAACAAGAATTATTAACTTCTTCTGATCAAGCACTGATTTCTTTCCAATATCATCATTTCGATCATTTGGAAGCTGTCCAAGTTCACGACCATAAACTGAAATTTTTTCTTCAACAATATTTGTTGCATTTTTAACAAGTGCTATAACAGCAAGTCTTTCATCTCTTGAAAGATATCCCGAATCATTTGTAACAACAACTGAAATTGAAGCGTCCTTAACAACGCCCTGCTCTTTTTCAATTTGTGTCAGAACATAACCTGGATCAATCCAGTCAATATCTCTTTCATATGTAACTGTATTATCACTGTTAAGCTCATCTTCTGCCTTATATTGATAATTTGGAATGTCTGAATTGTTTTCCTCACCTACAACGCCACCGTCATCAACAGGCGTATTTTCTGTTTCATATCTAATATGCTCGTCTTTTTTAACACTTTCACCGTTTTCGTCAGTCAAGAGTTCACGGCGTTCTTCTACAATTTTATCATAGTCAAGCTCAACAACTGCAACAGCGTCAACACCATTTGGAAAAAGACTCTGAAGAATTTCTTTAGCATTATTTTCATACATCTTCTTAAATGTATTTGCATATTCCATTTTTGTTGCCATATCAATGTCGTTGCTCTTGCTCGCCTCAACTTCTTCTTCAGATAAAAGCTCTCTGCCTGTCACAGCATCAATAACAGTTACTTCCTGCTCCGTCATCTGCTGTGCACTATACGCAACAAGCTTTTTTACAGCTGAAACATTTGACGCAGTAAAACCTGCACTGTTTGCAAGCGTTAAAGTAACACTCGCCGTAGCTTTTTCATCACTCTGTTCCCATGCATACTTACTATCTTCCGGAACATATATAGTAACAATTGCGCCCTGAACGCCATTAATTCTCTTAAGTGTTGTCTGAAGTCTGTCTTGAAGTTCAAATCTCAAGGATTGTTTCTTTTCAAACTCTGTCATTGTCATGCTAAGGTTGTCAAAGAATGTACCATAAGAAGGTGCAGACTGTGGGTATCCCAATTGTGCCAATTCAAATACAAGTCCGTCCCAATCGGCACGTTTAACCTGAATTTCACCTTTAGAATTTATCTTAGTTTCAACACTTCTGCTCTGGAGCTCCAGATATACTTCTGTAGATTCCTCACTTGACATATCTGGAAAAAGCACAATCCAGTCAGAAGATGTTTTTTTATTTAGAAAAACTGTAAGTATAGCTGAACCAGCAATAAGTACAACTAATGCAACGATTATTATAATTTTTACTACCTTAGTAAAACCGCCCCATACAGTTTTAAGCTTTTCGCCAAATGCCTTGAACTTTTCCTTCATAAAAAAATTGACTTCCCTTATAATTTATTTTTAGCCGAATAAAACATTAAACCTGCATTGACATTACTTCTTTGTAGGCGTTTACAGCTCTTGTAGTCAGTTGAACTGTCATTTCAATAGCAGTAGACGCCTTAGTTGAATCAAGCATTGCTGATTCAATGTCATTAGATGCACCTGTTGCAATATCATAGGCACTCTGCAATGATTGTGTTTCAAGATCCTTTACATTCTGAATTTTCTGTTTTAAAACATCTCCGAATGATGATGAATCATCCTGACTTAAATTAGAAATTGTATCAATTTTATTCATACCTTCAAGTGTAGGCATTGATGTTAGTGGAACAATAAACATTTTAATCTCCGTTCTTTCTTTTTAAATATTTAGAAAATTACTGAATAAATAACATCTAACGGTTTCACACAAAATCAAATCAGTATTTCCTTAGCCCTTACCAATTTCAAGTGCTTTAGAAGCCATTGCCTTAACAACAGAAAGTGCACTGACATTAGCCTCATAAACTCTTGAAGCCTCCATCAGATCAACCTGTTCTTCTGTGTTATTAACGTTAGGATAGTAAACATATCCTTCTTCGTCTGCATCTGGGTTATCAGGATCATAAACAGGAGTAAAATCTTCCTGACTTTCAACGACCTCCTTAACCCTTACACCCCCACCTGTAACGTTGCTTAAAGCCTCGTCAAAGGTCTGTGTTCTTGTTTCAAATATAACCTGTTTTCTTCTATAAGGTTCTCCACTTTCAGTTCTTGTGGTATTTTGATTAGCAATATTCTGCGAAATAATATCAGTTCTGAAACGTTCCGCAGTCAATGCTGAGCCGATGATATTAATTGAATTTAAAAAAGCCATTTAATAATCCATTCCTTTCTTAAATAAGAAATTTATTTGAAATTAGAATTTGTCATAACATATCTCAAGTCAGAAATTGATGAATTCATCTTACTGATAATAGCTGATGACTGCAAATATGTACTGTAAAGTTCAAGGTTTTCTTTATCTACGTCAACATTGTTACCATCAACAAGAACGTCCGTATTCTCAACCTCAGTCACAACAGCGTTAAAGTCATATCCTATTTTGCCATTTTTGCTATTAATTTTTTCATCAAGTGTATTCTCAAAAGTCACATATTTATACTTATAATCAGGAGTGTCAATATTAGCAATGTTTTGTGTATGAACCTGTTGTTTAACATTTAGCTGCTTAAGCCCGCTTTCCATAGCCTTAAAGGCAAGTGAATCTAAATACATTTAAGCTCCTCCATAATATTTTTTCGACATCTTACTTACATTTAATTATACAATATATTTTTCAAAAAATCAACTAAAAATTAAAATAATTCTTATTTACCACTTTTTTTATCAAAATATTGCTTATTTCGCCTAATTTTTTTTTAATATATTAACAGCATTTTCTCCAGCTCCAAGAATCTCAATTCTACCGTTATCAAATGAAATATACCCTTGTTTTATTAGAAATGCAGTTCTACTTTTAACAAATACTGGAGCAATACCAAGTATATTAGAAATATTTCTAATACTAATTTTGTTATTTTTGAAATCATACGCTGATTTTAAAATAAAATAGTCAAGTATATTAATTGAATTAAAATTATCTGTACCTGATTCTTCATTATCAGAATAATCTGCCGTATTAATCGTAACCTTTTCGTATTTACGTTCAGAAACGGCTGACAATTCAGTTTCCTTTAACTCGTCAGCATTTTTCATGCCACCAAGCTTTATAATATATTCATGTATATTTTTAAACATTTCAGATGCTGTATTGTCAGCAGAATTCACAAAATTTTCCGAACACCCAACAATTACAAGAAGATCTTTTGCTCTTGACAGTGCAACGTTTATTCTTCTGCTGTCCTTAGCAAACCCTATATTATGGAAATTATTGTTTCTGACAAAGCTTATTATTATAATATCTTCTTCCATTCCCTGAAAACGGTCAACAGTACCTATTCTTAAATCTATGTTTGATAAGCAATTATAATAACCATTTCTAACTATCTGATCTTCCAACAGTTTAACCTGTGCATCATAAAACGTTATAACACCAACAGACTTATATCCACCATTTTCAGAGAGATTTTTATTTAGCTGACCTAATATTTTTTTAATGCATTCCACTTCATACACATTACAAAAACTCTTGTTTTGCTTTGTTTCGTAATAATCAGGACCATTTTTTATATCATACCACAAAGCATGATTTTCCTCTGTGATACCGTTGCCCTGACAGCGATGGTCTTTAAGTGCCTCTGATGGTGATTCAAGCCTTCCGGCATCAGTATTTATGTAAAATTGATTTATTAGCCCTGCAATATCTCTATGCATACGATATTGACGGAAAAGCATAGTTTTCATATCAGACGGTGCTGACTCATAAAGTTCTTCAAACAAGCTGACCTTCATAAGGTCGTGCAAGCCATTATTATCAGAATTTCCGACTTCGTCATAGGCCTCATCGTCTATATAAGGAGGCAACTGTTTATGGTCACCAACAAGTACAATTTTTTTACCTTTAAGCATAGGTAAAATTATATCTGGCGGTGTACTCTTACTTGACTCGTCTATAATCACCACATCAAATGAAGGATAATTTTTAGCAAAATCAACTGTACCGCTCTGAATACAAGTTATACCAATAACATTTGCATTATCAATATAAAGCTGTTTTAAGCTATTATAATTCATATTACCAGCATTTATCTTTTCACACCACTGCTTTAATAATCCTTGCCATTTAATGTATCGCTCTGTTTTTTTGGCATAATACTCATTAACGCAATGTTCAATTTCATAAAGTGATGGTCTTTTCAAATCAACGTTGCTTACTGCCGCAGAATAAAATTTATCAGATATTTTTTCCTTAAACGCTTCGACTGAATAATCGTAATCTTTTTTAGCAAGAATAAGCTCTCGATAAATATTTTCATATTTAAGCTTAATTGTATAATACTGTGAATCATAGTCCTTACCGAGTGAATCAAGACTAAAGCGTAGTGATTCAATATTGAACATAAATTCTTCATCATTTCTGATAAAATCAATCCTTGAACAAATATTTATCACTCTGTGCAGAATCCCTGTCAAAAAGCTTTCTGCACGTCTATAATGAATTGCCGCAACTCTCCCCCATTTAGGACGGAAAATAATTGATTTTAAACCATAAGGAATAGATTTTATTATCCTTTCGCCCTCGTTATAAAGATTGTCCGCAAGCTCCTTATCAGTATAATAAAATATCCCCTCATAGGCTGTATTTTCCATTCTGCCTTTTGAAATATGCCTTCTGATAAAATTCATCTGTCTGACAAATTTTGCAGTATAATCATTAAGCATATTAAGTTCATTTTCAAGCTCATGAATTTTTTCAATATCAGATTCTATATCTGAAAATTTTTCTGATATATCATTATAAATATTATTTGGTATTTTAAAATCTGACGGAAAAAAATTTCTTGTTTCATAAACCATCTGGGAATTTTCATTTTCATACGCTTCATTAATCAGCTCTAAAAAATCTTCTCTTTTAGAGTCAGCCTCTTCAAGTAAGTTCTTATAAAAGAAAACTTGTGATTCAAGCTGATTACTGATTTTAAAGTTATCACCGACATCTTCCGCATATCGCAAAATTTCCGGAAGCTTGTCCTTGTATTTTTTCAAAATACCAAGCTTTGAATTAATTTCGTTATACATTTTTTCGGACGACTCAGAAACACACTTTATCCATGTATGAACAACATTGTCCTCAACAAAAGGTAACCCCTCGTCCTCTACTCTTGAGGCTTCGCCCTTTCTCAGAACTCTTATTTCATTATGGTTCATAACTCGTGAAATAGCATTGTCTACAGCAAGATTAGATTGTGAAACAACAAGAGTTTTCAGTCCTCTTATCGCGTTCTGATAGCAAACCTCTGCAATAACAGTCGTTTTACCAGTTCCAGGCGGGCCTTGTATAAGATAAAGGTCATTCGCATTCAAAACACCCTCAACTGCTGAAAGCTGTTCTGTGTTCATATTCTTCATAAGCAGATTTTCATGAGAAAGAGTTATATTATCTCCTCTTTCAGTATTTGCTGCACAAGGATTAAAAAGAAACTCAGTCAAACGTTTATTAAATGCTTCACCTTTGCAAAGCTTATCAAGACCACTTTTCATTCTTTTACAGGTTATCAGCGATGCCGCATCATGAGCCGCAACCCTTGTAACACCCTCATTAAGAATAATATTGGACTTGTTTTGCATTTTTACTGTAAGAACACCATTTTCAAATCGTTCAATTTTCCCAAAAGCATATGACGGCTCACCTTTTTCATCAGCAATTCCGATGTTCATATTCTTAACAGTGGCATTCATGTTTTCACCACTGACACGAATTCGCCAATAGCCTTCGCTCTTGCTTATAACTTCTTCACATTTAAGTATATATGTATTATCACGAGATTTTTTCAGCATAAAATCAATATAGTCGTACCACATATCAAGTCGTTTTTTTAGCTGTGGATTAATATGAAAAATCTCTTCATTATTTTCATGTAAAAAGTTAATATTGAGCCTTCTGCCGTTTGTAACCGAGCCTCTTGAAACGCTTCTGCACTGAAAGTTTTTACCCTCAAGCTTACCTTTTAATAGTATAGATATTTCCTCACAAATCACGTTAATCCAGACTAACTCATCAACAATAGAAATATCGGACAAAAAAAACTGTTCTGATGAAAGTATCACAAGTGGGAGTTCATACTTTGAACATTTTTTTTGAGAATAAATAGATTTTAATTCATCTACTGCACGAGGTGACATTTCAATATTCAGTTCAATTTGCTTTATGTCCATGTTACACCTCTCATATTATATACAATGATATTAATCCATAATTTATGTCCGTGGGGATAGTTAACTAACTGCACGCAAAGCGAAGCGAAAATAGTTTAGGTCAACCCTTTTTAAAGGGTTGCGGTTTCCAAAGGCAGAGCCTTGGTCGCTCCGCAGAGCGAAATCTTATAGCCGTAGGGCGCATTTTTTCTAGTGAATTGTCGCCATAGCGACAAGAGGTATCTTTTTTGCAAGTGAAAAAGCAGCGTGACGCTGCACCCAATCGCCGTTCGGCGGGCTTAGTTTTAGGATTAACGTCGAGTTCTATTTGCCTTTCAAAACGCACGACAGGGACAATTTTGAAACGTCAGAAAGTCTAAATCCAGATAGTTTAACAACCCAAAGAGTCAGAAAAATCAAGTCTAGCAACCGAACTAAATCTCGAACACTCCACGAGTCCTCCGTTCTTTCTTTTTCTATCGCAAAAAAGAAAGAACCAAAGAAAAAATGCTCTTGAACGATAAGGAGTTTCGCTCGTTGCGACGAGCGACCAAGGCTCTGCCTTTGGAAACCGCAATTTTTGAAAAAATTGAGTAAACTTTTATGCACCGTTCGGCGGGGCAATTAAACTATCCCCGCCAAACGGCAAACGTGAGCAGCGTCACGCTACTCTCTTAACTATGCGCACCAGTTATAATTGTCCTTGTTATTATAACATATTATCATAGCCTTTACAATAAAAAAATATTGATGAAAATTCCTTTTTTAGGGTTGACAAACAACTTTCATGGTGTTATAATGTTAGCACGCTAACTGTTAGCTTTTCAACAATATAGTTTACAGTTATAGCACTTGCCTTCATAAGGATTGTGTG
>JAVBRC010000002.1:0-9631 GCA_031548405.1 Oscillospiraceae bacterium
ATACTTTCAGCTCATGTATTAAGTTATGCTGAAGTTGATGGGAAATCTTATCCTGTTTATAAAAACCCTAAGGATGGTGGGTTTAAAAAAAGCCAAAAAGGGTTATGCTATGTTTATAAAGATGAAAACGGAGAGTTTGGGTATAAAGATGATTATATCTCTGATACTATTCCAAGTGATAATCTGCTTGAAACTATCTTTAAAGATGGCAAAATGATAAAAAATTACACTATCAGCCAAAATAGAAACACATTGAACGGAGGCAATTTCTGATGATTAATAACGATGAATTGAATTTACAAAAAAATCCGCCTATTTTTGATGCCAATAAGGTAACAGATGATGTTGTTGAATGGATAAGAGAATTTTTCGAAAAGAATGGTAAAGATTGCAATGCTATTATAGGGATTTCTGGTGGAAAAGACAGTTCTATTACTGCTGCACTTTGTGTCAAAGCATTGGGTAAAGAACGTGTCATTGGTGTGCTCATGCCAAACGGTGAGCAAAGCGACATTGATATGTCAAAAAAGCTTATAGATCATCTTGATATCAGAGCAATTGAAGTTAATGTTGCTGATTCAATTAATGGTGTCATTACTGGACTTAGCAACGCAACCTACTATAATGATTTTATGCCATATGAAATTTCTCAACAGACAATAACAAATCTTCCTGCACGAATTCGTATGTCAACATTATATGCCGTAAGTCAGAGCAATAACGGCAGGGTTGCGAATACCTGCAATCTGTCCGAAGATTGGGTTGGCTATTCTACAAGATATGGTGATTCTGCTGGCGACTTCAGTCCTCTTTCACATCTTACTGTGACTGAAATAAAACAAATCGGCAAGGTTCTTGAGCTTCCATCAGTGCTTATTGACAAAACTCCATCAGATGGACTTTGTGGGAAAACAGATGAAGATAACCTCGGTTTTACCTACGCTGAGCTTGATGAATATATCAGAACTGGTAAATGTGAAAACATTGAAACTAAACGCTTAATCGATGAAAAGCATGAAAAAAATAAATTTAAGCTTGAGCTTATGCCATGCTTTATTCAGTGATTGCTTAATAATAAAAATTCCGATTATGAAGACAGCATTTAAAATCCTTATATTAATCCCTCATAATCCGATCAAACAGTAAAAAATAATGTAAATAAACCCACGTAATCATAGCGATTGCGTGGGTTTGCTATTTTTAAAAAATTGCTTTAACTCCAAAAGGTTAAGGTCGTTGATACTATGTGAATATAAAAATATTACTAATCATAGTTAAGGAAGGCAGCCCATTCTTCATTCAATTCACCTTCAAGTTTAAAACTTCACACCCCTTATAAATTCATCGTATATAGTTGTTTATAAGGATTTTTCGCATTTGGTTTTAAAACGTAAAATCTGTCATTTATAAGTTCATTTTCATTCATGTTAAATTCTCTGGAAAATTCAGAAACATATTCAGCGATTTCCTTTAAGTCCTCGTCTGTAGCTATTTCTGCTATAACCTGAGATGGGAGTGATTTAGGACATTTGTTAGTTCTGATAAAAATTTTACCGCCATGCATACCTGTTCCTATGAAATTTCCAACAGGTAAATCTTCAGCATCAATTCCAAGAACTATAATTAAACCACCCGCAAGATATTCTCCAAGGAAGCTTCCGGCACTACCACCAATTACAAGTACAGGCTTTTTGGCCTCATATTCTTTCATGTGTATTCCGGCTCTGTATCCTGCATTACCACGCACATAAATTGATACCCACAACAGTCATTGATAACTATTTCTGAATCAGAATCACTTGCATATTCTCTTATTCTATTGTTTAACTCCATGAAATGAAGCGTACCTGCTGAAATATTCATTTTTTACAACCTCCTGATTTACTAAAATTCAGCTGTCTTGCAGTTTCACTGAAAGCTGAAATGGAGGGCTTTTCACAAATTAATGCAAAATCAATTGTATCAAGTGGAATTTGTTCACGAATTATATTTGTGTAAATACCAGATCTATTTACATCACCATAAAACACGCTTATTTTTGCCGAGTGATTTATTAAGCTCAAGTGCATCATCAAGTGACATAAAAGTATATTTATTTTCAACTGTATCAAGACCTTTGTAAGGTGGAATAAATGCTGAAGATCCTGTTGTAACTAATAGTTTATCATATGGAATACATTTATTATTTTCCAAAAAAACTTGCTTTGAGTTGGCTTCAACTTTTGTTACCTTTCCAAAAATTAAATTACAGTTATTTTCAGAATATAAATCAGCAGGGCGATATTTCATAGATTCTTGAGTTGCTTTTCCGAGCAAAAGATAGGGAATAAGAGGTCTGGAATAAGTATGATATTTTTCGTCAGTAATAACAGTGATTTCTCCTTTTAAATCAATCTGTCGTATACCTTCAATTGCACCAATAGCTGCTGTAGAGTTACCGATAATTACATATTTCATACATCAGCCTCCGTTTCTATTTCTTCAAATACGATTGCATTAAATGTAAGTGATTGCTTCAGTATCAGTTTGCAATGTACATTTGTAGCCATACATTTCAATTGCACGACGATATTTCCATAGTAAGTTGATTGTGATCTGTTGCAATACTTGCAGTGGTGAAGATAGGCGCTAATTCATGCTGTGCCGGAGCAACTTCATTATGCTTTGTCTTAGCATAAATTCCAAGCTTCCAAAGCCCTTCATCAAGCTCTTTCATAAATTCCGAAACACGAGGCTTAATAATTCCGAAGTAGTGATCTTCAAGCTCTTGTCCTTTTGGTGGACGTGATCCGAATAGTGTACGTCCTGTATATACTAAGTCCGGACGTTTCAGAAACATTTCCTTATCGACTAAAAAATATTCCTATTCTGGTCCTACATTTGAAATATTGCTCCGCCAACTAAACATTGCCGTCAATATTTGTCAATGTTTAATTGGTGGAGCAATAATACGTTTTGCTGTTGTATTCCCGAAAAGTTTAAGTATACGCATAGCCTGCTTTGATAAAGCTTCTGTTGAATGCATAAGCGGAGTTTTTTTGTCAAGCGCTTCACCGCTATAGGAACAGAAAGCTGTAGGAATACAGAGAGTACCGTCTTTAATAAATGCATAGCAGGTTGTATCCCAAACAGTATATCCTCTCGCCTCATATGTAGCTCTGAGTCCTCCAGATGGAAAGCTTGAAGCATCAGGTTCACCACGAACCAACTCTTTTCTGGAAAAATCCATAATTACTTTACCGTTGTCGCATAGAGAAATAAAACTATCATGCTTTTCAGCAGTAATTCCTGTCATTGGTTGAAACCAGTGTGTATAATGTGTTGCTTCTTTTTCAACTGCCCAAGCCTTCATTGCATTTGCTACCGAGTTTGCAACATCAAGTTCAAGATGAGTTCCTTGTGACATTGTTTTCTTTAATGCCTTGTACATATCCTTTGGGAGTCTTTCAAGCATAACCTCATCTTTAAATAGCAAGCTTCCAAATACTTCAGTAATTTTACTCATAATTTTATACCTCCACAAAAAAATAGGCGTGCAGAAACGGTTATCCCGTAACTACAACGCCTTTGTTGTTTAATATTAATATGCAATTTACTTTTTTCAGCAATACACTTACGCTATTTTGTGTTCAAATAGGTTAATTTATAAAAAATAGACACTGTGAATTAATACATTCACAGCGCCTTTGCTGATTACAAATATATTATATCACTAAAAAATATATTCGTCAACAGTTTTTTCAAAAATTCAATCCTAATAGTTTTTTTATATTCTTTCAAAAACAATTCTTTTAGAGATATACATATTCATTGCTCGTTTTTCCATAGATTTCAGTTCATATTAGTTACCAGAGAATTACCGATTAAATTACACCTAGAATTATAAATTCAAAATGAATTATGTCAACAATACTCTATACTGATTTGGTGTAAAACCTGTAGATGAACTAAATTGTCGTAAAAAATATTTTTCATCCTCATAGCCACATCGTTCAGCAATATCAGCAATATTTAGTGAGGTTGTTGTCAGAAAATATTTTGCTCTTGCAATTTTACTGTTTATGCAATCCTTATGAAGACTGACAGAAAAGCACTTTTTGTAGATAGAGCGTAAATAACTCAGACTATATGAATAATGATTTTCCATGGTTGTGGTGGATATTCGCTCATTTGGATTCATATAAATTTCATTTCGGAGTTCAAGCATATTTTTATAATTTGGCACCATTCTACACTGAGAAATCTTACTTATTTTCTTCTGCAACGATTCTATACAATTTTGTAGAACAGAATCGTAATTATAACCTTCTTCAAACGGGACTGCACAGCATACAAACGACATAACACCGTATTGTTCCATGTATACATTATGTTGCATTAAAATTGCTTCCATTTTATCCGAAAACAATAGATTATTCTCAATATTTTTGCTTTCCATACAGCAAAAAAGATTATCTTCAATTCTGCCACATATGGCATTATTGCCACAAAATTCCCTTACAGCTTCAGAAGCATCTATCAGTGCAGAAATTTGCTCTTCATGAATCAACTCAGAATTTGGTCTGTGAAATAGACAGATTTTCAATGCAATTAAATATCTTTTTGAATTTTCTTCTTCTATTGCAGAAATACACGCACTTTTCATTCCTACTGCATTGTACATACCCGTCAGCATATCACGCTTTTTCGAAAGATTCTGGCACTGTGTTAGATATTTAATATCATTCTTCATTCGCAGAAATTCAAGCCCGTTTGAGATAGTTTTCAACCAATTTCGGAAAATATGGTCATACACATCTGGTGTATCATATCGCAGGATAACATATCCTAATGTTCTTTCAGCGAAGAATATAGGACTAAAATAATATACACTCGCTTTTCCGCTGAATACACCAAAAATATCATGTTTTTTCAATGAAATGAGTGACTGTTCATTCAAAATGCTATAGCATGATAATGATATTGTTTCCGGATCCGGATTTTTTTTGTACCAATCATCAAACAGACACAAGTAAATTTCCTGTACATTTCTTATTAGATATTTAAAATCTCTGCAAACCTGAATGTATGCCTCGAGAGTTTGACATTCTGTCAAACGATGCTCAAGTTGACTGAACAAATTTAAAAATTCGTAAGTTTGTTTTAGCTTTGCAAATTTTAATTCCTCTTTTAATTGCAATTTTACTACTCCACAAGTACATGAATTTCCTGTAATTATTGCCCCAGTAAATATCTCATCTTTGTCAGAACAATCCCCATTAATACGCTTTACAAGCATTTTAACTGCCTGTGAACCGACTGCCTTTCGGTTTCTATGAAAGGTTGTCAGAATTGGTGTATGCAAATGCCGCTCCCTTATGTACTCATATCCTACTACTGTAACATCTTCTGGAACCTGAATGTCTTGTTCAAGCAATTCATCAATTAGTCCATACGCCATATAATCATTTGCACAAATGATAGCCTCTGGCAAATGTAGTTCCCCTTTGGAATATCGCTTTGCCAGCTCTTTACCAGAGTTTAACCAGAAGTCTCCAAAGAACACGTTGTTTTCATTGAATGTTATGCCGTTTTGCTCTAATGCAGAGCGATAGCCTGCCACTCTCAAATGCGATGCTTCTAGAAATTCATGACCAGATAGTATTGCGATTTCTGTAAATCCATGAACCTTAATTAAATGGTTAGTGATGTCCTCCATGTCTTTAGCATCGCTTGTATTGATGAACTTGAAATTTGGCAATACAAAGTCAGGCTGCTCTGTACCAATGACAATGATTGGAATACTTTGCTTTTTTAATAAGTTTTCTTTAATTTGCTGCCGCAGCTCCGTGTTAATAATGGCTTCGGAAATTAAAATAAGCCCATCATATATTTCAGATGAAATCAAATCATATATGGTATTTTCATTTTTCAACACATCGGACGGTTCATTTGGATTGTAAATATTTGATATAACTGCAATGTCGATATTAAAATTCTGTGAGGTGCTAATGATTCCTTGTAATATCTCTCGTTGTTCAATATCTGAGACTTGTGCAGCAATGACACCAAACACAAGTCTATTCTGTTTTCTCATAAATCCAACTCTCCCACTAAAGTATCTCAGTACCATGTTTTATTATAATTATACCAAAACAGCAAACAATGTCAATAAAAAATAATCATTTTATCCACCAAATCATCAAAAAATGGGTTGATTTACTTGTAAACATATTGTAAAATTAAGAAAACACTGGTTATATATTATGCGTAGTCAGATTTTTATCAGATTGCGTGCAAAGTCGTTAGTCGTGATTTAATCAGCGGTTCATTAAAGTACCATAATAGAAACGGAGGAAATGTTATGCATTTTAAAGCAATTCTAAAATCGGCTTTTTCAGCATTTACTGCTGTGGCACTACTAATTACAACAGCGTCTGTTATGTCAATATCAAAGTTCAAGGCTTCAGCGGCGGACAGCTGTTTAATTGACACATCTGTTGAATACCAGAAAATCAAAGGATTCGGTGGTATGAATCTTCCTGAATGGATTGGAGATATGACTGACTCTCAACGCCAGACGGCATTTGGAAATGGCGATGAACAGCTTGGATTTTCAATTGTCAGAATTTATGTGAATGATGACCCGAAACAATGGTATAAAGCTGTTCCAACAGCAAAGGCTGCCATCGAAAGTGGTGGAATTGTTTTTGCAACTCCTTGGAATCCACCTTCAAGCATGTGTGAAACCTTTACAAGGACGTACAAAACATGGGATGGAAAAACTGCCACACAGGAAAATCAGAAACGTCTTCGCTATGATAAATATGAGGCATATGCAACCCACCTAAATGATTTTGTGCATTTCATGAAAGATAACGGTGTTGATCTTTATGCAATTTCTATTCAGAACGAGCCGGATTATGGTGAAGATTGGACATGGATGACTTCAACAGAATGTGTTGATTTTCTGGCAAATTATGCTGATAAAATTGATTGTCCTGTTATGTCCCCCGAATCCTTTTCATACAACAAGGAGTACTATAATGCCATTTTAAACAATAGTAAGGCTTACGATAATACAGCTATTTTCGGTACACATTTCTACGGCACCAGTCGAAACAACATGGATTTTCCAATTCTTGAAAATGATAAAAAAGAAATTTTCATGACTGAAGTTTATGTTCCAAATAGTTCTTCTGATGCAGATACATGGCCAGAGGCAATTGATGTTTCTGAGAACATTCATAATGGGCTTGTTGTCGGGAATATGAATGCTTATGTATGGTGGTATATTCGACGCAGCTATGGCCCTATGAAAGAAAATGGTGCAATCAGCAAACGTGGATACTGTATGGCTCAATATTCCAAATATGTACGCCCAGGTGATGTGCGAGTTAAGGCAACAGAATCACCTGCAAGTAATGTTTACATTTCTGCCTACACTAATGAGGATAATCGGGTTACAATTGTTGCTGTAAATAAAAACACTGAAGGATATGCACAGAATTTTTCAATAAATGGCAATGAAACAATTTCTAGTGTTACACGCTATCGCACCTCAGCAACTGAAAATCTTGCTAAGACAGCAAATATTGAATCAAATGAAAATAGCTTCTGGGCACAGCTTCCAGCACAAAGTGTATCAACATTTGTAGTAACAACCTCCGTTAAAAGCAATATAGATGGTTATTATTTTCATGATACATTTGAAGACACTAATTTTGACTGGACTTCAAGAGGAAGTGCAACAATCGAACTTAGCGGAAGGACTCCTTATATGGGCAAAAACGCACTGCTTGTTTCTGGAAGAACTGCTGCCTGGAACGGCACTCAAAAAACACTTAATTCTAAAGTATTTAACGCTGATGGAACTTACAGTTTCAGTGCAGTTGTAAAATTCCTAGACGGAAAATGTACTGGCAAATTCAGCCTGACACTTCAGTATACAGATGAAGGTGGTACAACAAAATATGCGAACATTGATACTAAAACGGCAGTTCGGGGTGAATATGTTCAGCTTTATAATCGAAATTATACCATTCCAGCAGGTGCAACCAATATCACGCTTATTGTTGAAACCACTGATGACAACATGAATTTTTATGTTGATGAAGCAATTGGGGCGGTTGCAGATACTATCATTAATGGTACAGCAGAAATTGATTTTATTTTGGGTGATATAAATCAAGATAAGGTTATCAATTGCTTCGACCTGATTTCTGCAAGACGTGGTGTTTTAGGCGATTTTGAAACTAACATTGCAAGTGTTGCAGCAGACGTCAATCAGGATGGTCTTGTAGATGCTGACGATTTGCAGCTGCTTGAGGATTATCTTCTTTGTAAAATCCAATATTAAATGAAGTTGTTACTCATTTAAGACCATGTGGATAAGAAAATTCATTTGTAAGAATAGAAAAAACCGAAAGCTCTGTGATGTGCTTTCGGTTTTTGTGTTGTCAATGTTAAGGGTTGTTTTATAAAATGTATCTGAATAATATACAGTTTGCTTGAATAATATGTAAAATCTTTATTTAATCAATTGAAATCCAACGAAATATATGATATTATGTATATAAGCAAGGATCGCCACCAACAAATAAATAACCTTCAGCACCTTCACGTCCCGAATAACGATAAGTTTCTACAAAAGCATCTACATAAGGTCGGTTTTCAATAAGTTCATTGGGACAAAGTGCTTCTACTGCACTTTTATCAGAGATTTCATATGCTTTTATATCAGTACCGTAACTTGTATAATCAGATAAATCACTCTGTTCATACACTTTTTCCCGTGTAACAGACCAAACATCATGCCATCCGACCATTTCAATTTCTTCGACAATCTGAACCCCCCATGAGCATAATTGCTGTAAAGATTTCCATATTTTTCAGTAAGATATACATTTCTTGCAGCTAGTTCACCAAGTTCAATAATCTCACCGTTTTCATCAATGGAGTAAACTAATATAGTTGCATCAGCTTCGCCTTCACCTAAATGGACAAGTAATTCATAAATGCCGTAATCGATATTTACATTGATATCCCTAAAAATACCAGCAGTGTCCCAGCTTCTGACTTATGCGTAATTGTAGGTAACCTTTTGGAAAATGCTGTTGAAGCATGTCAGCGAGTAAAATCAGGAAAAAAATTCATCAATATACGCTCTCGCATTGAGGGCGATACCCTTTCAATTGTTGTTAGTAACAGTTTTGATGGATTATGGCGTAAGAATAGCAATGCATATTTGTCACGAAAAAGATTTGATTTTTGAAAAGTATGAAGATACTTCAGATAAATCAGATGAACTTGAGGGCATTGGTATAGCAAGTGTTGAGGCAGTTTGTGCAAAGCACGAGGGATTGATGAAGATTGATATTAACGAGAATGTATGGAAGTCTTCAGTTTTAGTTACAATGAAAGATGATTTGCCAAATTCTGATGAATTAACATAGAAATACAAAAATACCGCACCCAAAAGTTTTACTTTTGAGTGCGGTCAGTTTGTCAAAAAAGGTAGCACTCGACGAAATAAGTTAACTATCACCGCCGAACGGCGATTCAAAAGTTTACTCAATTTTTTCAAAAATTGCGGTTTCCAAAGGCAGAGCCTTGGTCGCTCGTCGCAACGAGCGAAATACCTTATCGTTCA
>JAVBRC010000119.1:0-8073 GCA_031548405.1 Oscillospiraceae bacterium
TTGCAATTTCACCACGTTCTTTAGTTATAAAACTCTTAACCATAAGAACCGTTACAAGGATATTTATCCCAAGAACTACAAGTAAAATCAACTGCTTGATTCCACCCAACTGCTCTGCAATATTCCCAATCATAATGCTTATATACTCGCCTGCTGTAACAATTTTAGCATCTGGTTTTTCCTTTTCAAGCAAAGACTTGCGAGTTTCTATTTGATCAGAAGTAGGATTGTCGGTGTATTTAATTTGAATGCCAAAACTACCAGCTGAAATGATGTAATCTACGTATTCATCCTGATGAAATCTTACGCCCTCACCCAGATTATTCATTGACTGATAAGTTGCGGTGATAAGATATTTTTTTGTTTGCTCACCATTTTTTATTTCAACTTCATCACCTATTTGAGCTCTGATTCTATCAGCCGTTATTCTAGTAATTGCAATTTCATTGATATTTTGTGGATATGTTCCTTCAAGATATGTATACTCGTCAGTTGTAATATCGCCAACACCTTGAAAAACTAGTGATGTAGCCTTCTCATCACCATATGAAATAGACATTCTGAACATTACTTCCTGATAAACCTCTGCTGCAATATCATTTTCAGCAAGAAAGCTTTTTACTTCATCAAGATTTTTTTCTACATCTGATTTTTTGGCTATTTTAGAAAATAATAGTTCCTCTGATATAACATGATCACAATTAACCATGTTAAATAGGCTAATCAATTTATCAGATTTAAGTGTGTTGATGGTATTTACTGGTATTATAATCAGCAGCAACCCAAGAATAAATATTAATATCATTGCAATAAATCGCTTTACACCACTTAGAATATCATTTATTGCCATAAACAGTACTGGGGAAAATTTTGACTTGTTTAGTAATAAAAAGCTTTTCTTTGAAAAACGCTCACCGCTCTGACCATTTCTAATGGCATCAATTGGTGAAAACTTCTTGATTTTTTCAGTACATAAATAGCAGAATAGAACAACGATTACTGCTGTCAGGCTTGAGAAAACAAGGTTCAACCAAATTCTGCCCTCACTTGTTATAACCATGTTCCTTGACACGTCTTTCATCATTGCCTTACCAAACGGCAAGCTTAATCCAAAGCCGACAACTGCTCCCACAACGGATATTCCCAGATATTTTACAATATAAAGTCCGCGGATTTCACTGCATTTTATACCCAGTGCTTTCATAACACCGATTTCACGGAACTCCTCACTCATAGTGAAGTTTATAGTAAACCTCAGAATAACCATAGAAATAAGTATCAGACAAATGCTTACAACCAGCATAATTCCAGCAATCAGCATATCCATCATATACATCATTTTCACTTTGGAGTATTCAATATTGAATATAGCACTAATCTCAAGCTTATTGTACTTTGTAATGTAACTAGCATCGTCAGTATATGTATTGACACAATAATACCTACTTGCATCTTTATTCGTAAGATAGCTAAAATCCTCATCGCTTAGAATAATTCGAGAAGTTCCCATCATCGAAGTGCCGTATATGGCATCTTTCATATAGTCCTTTACGATTAATTCTTTTGTTTTTCCGTCGACGGTTATTGTCGCTTTATCTCCCACAGTAATCTTGTTTTCTTTTGAATGAAAAAGCACTGATGGTAGATATACTTCATTATCACTCACGGATGTAATCTCCTTATCGTTGCTATCAAATAGCTTTGTTGCATTGTCAAGAGATGCAATACAAAGCGTCTGTGAATAGTCAAGTTTTATACCGTTAATAGAAATATCTGCTGGCACACTCTGTTCCATTTCTGACTGGGTATATTCATAGCCATTTTCATCTGCAAAGATTTTATAGCGTTCCAGCTCGGATTTTTCTTGCATAACTGTAACATAGTCAGGAACTCCAGCTTTTTCAAAGTAATTGTCAAGAGCTGTCATTACAGACAACATATTATTCATACTGCTTGCAATAAAGGTTGACGCAAGTATAACGAAAATCAGCAAGATGATGTTCATTGTCTTTTTGCGTTTCAGGTCTTTTTTTAGTATTCGTAAGTACATTTGGTTTCCCCTTTCCTTGTTGTAATTTCATTATAGCATGATAATTATTAAATAATCCTTAAATATTGCTCCATCAATTAAACATTGACAAATATTGACGGCAATGTTTAGTTGGCGGAGCAATAATAAACAGCATTACGTTACTGTAATATTTGACAGTATCTTTATTTTGCAGTATACTATATAAATAAGATATAAAATACAGGAGAAATAACTTATTATGAGTATATTAAACGTTGAAAACGTAACACATGGCTTCGGAGCAAGACAAATCCTTAACGATGCCTCATTTCGTCTGCTTAAAGGAGAACACGTTGGGCTTGTTGGCGCTAACGGTGAAGGAAAATCAACATTCCTTAATATTATTACTGGAAGCCTTATGCCTGACGAAGGTAAAGTTGAATGGTGTCGTCATATAACTACAGGATATCTTGATCAGTACAGCACACTCGCTAAAGGAAAGACTATAAACGACGTCCTTAGAGAAGCTTTTAACCATCTTGCAGATCTTGAAAAAGAGATGCTTGAAATTTATGATAAAATGGCTGATCTTTCAGATGATGAAATGAATCAGGCACTTGAAGACGTCGGCGAAATACAAAGCATACTTGAATATAGCGGTTTTTATACAATAGATTCAAAAATATCTGAATATGCAAATGGTCTTGGTCTAGGTGAAATTGGTCTTGACAGAGATGTTTCAGAGCTTTCTGGTGGACAGAGAGCTAAAGTTCTGCTTGCAAAGGTTTTACTTGAAAACCCTATGATTCTTATCCTTGACGAGCCAACAAACTTCCTTGACGAAAATCATATAGCATGGCTTAAAAACTTCTTACAGGATTATGAAAATGCATTTATACTTGTTTCCCATGACATTCCATTTTTAAACGACGTTGTTAACGTTATTTATCACGTTGAAAATGCTGTACTTACACGATACACAGGTGACTACGATAATTTCTGCCGTATGCATGAGTTGAAAAAACGTCAGATTGAGCAGGCTTACGAAAAACAGCAAAAGGAAATTGCTGGTCTTGAGGACTTTATTGCAAGAAATAAGGCAAGAGTTGCTACAACTAACATGGCTAAATCTCGTAAAAAGAAGCTTGATAAAATGGATATCATTACGCTTGCTGCTGAAAAGCCAAAACCAAGTTTTTCATTTAATACAGCAAGAGCAACTGGCAGAGTTGTAATAGATTGTGAGGATTTAGTTTTAGGCTATGACGAACCGTTAACAAAACCAGTTTCATTTAAAATTGAATGGGGACAGAAAATTGCAATCAGAGGCGTTAACGGTCTTGGAAAATCTACTCTTCTTAAAACAATGCTAAAAGCCATTCCCGCCATTTCAGGTAAAATTGAACACGATCAATTTGTTGAAATTGGATATTTCGAGCAAGAAGAAATCGCAACAAATGAAACAGCATTACAGACAATCTGGGACGAATACCCAGCACTTACAAACGCAGAAGTAAGAGCTGCCCTTGCAAGATGCGGTCTTACAACAGAGCATATTACCACACAGGTAAGAGTTCTTTCAGGTGGTGAAAACGCTAAAGTCCGTCTGTGTAAAATAATGCTCAAAAACATAAATTTATTGGTTCTCGATGAACCTACAAACCATCTTGATGTTGATGCGAAGGAAGAATTAAAACGTGCTGTAAAGGCATTCAGGGGGACTGTTATCCTTGTAAGCCATGAGCCGGAGTTTTATATGGATATCGCTGATGAAGTTTGGAATCTCGAAGACTGGACTACTAAGATCGTTTAATATTAATTAATTCCACATTCATTACAAAACTACGCCGTTTGCATTTTTTTGCAAGCGGCGTAGCTACTAGATTTGTATGTAATAAAGTGACAGAATAGATAGCATTCTTAAGGAAACACTGATTAAATATTGTGCGTAAGATGCGCTGTCAGATTTTTTGTCAGATTGTACAGAAAATTCGCAAGCATACTGGCGTATGTCAAGAATTTTATATGAAAAATGGCGAAAAATATGCAAGCAGATTGCGTGCAAAGCTGTTAGGCGTTATTTAATCAGTGGTTCCTTAAATTACCTTGCTTTTGAATAACTGACAGCTTTAACCCATTACTCAAATCGTTCTTTCAGCTTTTCATAATAATGCCCAACCGATTTATCCCCATCATTATCAGCAAAAAGACAGAACGGCAGGCTATCAGTTTCCTTATGCTTAATCACACAAGCACAGCACTTCCCATTATTTGGACAAGATTTCTTTGGGCAACTACATTCTTTTACATTAGGACAATTCATAATCGTTCTATCCTTTCAAAACTAAAGTTTCAATAATTTCGGCTGCATCCCTAACCATTTTGGGGCAAATTGCTTTTACTTGACTCATAGCAAAATCATTGTTGCCAGTCGTAAAATCGACACCCAAAAGCTCACGACATATCGTTGTTTTATTTCTTTCTTCAAATTGCTTTGAGAACTCCTGTATCAATGCATATGTAGTTTCTCTTGCGTTAATATCATCTTTGATATACTGGCCATTTGCTAAACTAATGAGCATATATGCTCCAGTAACTGCACCACAGGTTTCACAGCGTCTTCCCATACCTGCACCAAAACCACATGATAATTTCAAAGCTACTTCTTGGTCAAGCCCAAAATCCTCACAATATGTGGACAGTATTGCTTGAGCACAATTAAACCCACCGTTAAAACAAGCTAAAGCCTCGTTTACTTTTGACATAATATTAAACCTTCCTTTATGTATAAGATTTATTCACAATCTCATAACCCATAGAATGGACATCTTACTTCAATACACTGCTGATTGAATTCAGCAAATTTACATACTGGTCGTTTATATTCAAAAGTAATGTTATAATGATTTTTTGCATACTCAACCGCAGATTCAAACACAAGAAAAGCGTGCCGCTTGCAACAACGAGGTCCCCCTATATCAGCAAGGTCATTTAGCGTTTTAGATGTGTACTTCATATGATTTCCCCAGTTATCATCAATTGAAAGCGGAGATGTTCCGTCTACGATTGACAATGCCGCACCGATTGAAGTCACCGCACCACAGACACCCCATTTGCCACAGGTCGCACCAGGCATTTGAAGTCCTCGTGTCATTAATTCCTCGAGAGACTCAGCAAGGTTGATTTTTCCACCAGCATTATAAAATGCTGTGAGAAAAACTGCGCCGTTTAATACATGATGCTCAGGTCCGTGTATACGAATAAAATTTTGTCTTGCAATTTCCTCAAACATTTCAACTGGGTTAATGATTTTCGATTCTTTGCAAAACTGTATAATTAACGAGCCACGCTCTTTTAATGTCAGTTCCATATAAAATTATTCCCCTTTTATTTTAAGCTATAACTTTTCATGATTCTCACAACAAATTAGTTTTTCAATATAATCGTCCAAATCAACTAGAATCTCTTTATTAAGTGAATAATGAGTCCATTTCCCCTGCTTACGGGCATAAACCACTCCACTATCAACTAGGATTTTCATATGGTGGGATAAAGTTGGCTGTCCAACATTTACTTTTTCCAATAACACGCAGGCACATTTTTCTCCGCTTTGCAGTAATGATAAAACCATAAGCCTTGTTTCATCACAAAATGCTTTAAACACCTTTGCATATTCAGAATATTCATTCTGCATATTAACACCTCATATCGATTTCATTCAATATGATCATTATACACCATATATTGAATTCTGTCAATCTTATTTAATCATATAGTTGCCATAACGTCGTATAAATAAAGTGGAAAATAAGGCAATATCGCATATAATCTTTATGCGATATTGCCTTGATTCTTTATTCTGTTCTAAGTGCAACAACAGGGTCTTTTTTAGCTGCCTTACGAGCTGGCAACAAACCACCGATTACCGTTATGATTACACTAATTGTGATCAGAACAATGCTATAATTAACCGTTAGCACAGCATTTACAGAATCGTTGCCAATGAGTGCATGTATAATTGCATTGATTGGTATAGTAAATAAGTGAGAAATCCCTACTCCGATAAGCCCGGCACAAAGTCCGATAATCAGCGTTTCAGCATTAAACACCTGCGAGATATTTCGCTTTGATGCACCAATAGCACGAAGTATACCGATTTCCTTAGTACGTTCCAAAACTGAAATATGAGTAATAATTCCAATCATTATGCAGGAAACTACTAATGATACTGCAACAAATGCAATCAAAACGTATGTGATAACATTTACAATTGAAGTTATCGATGAAGTCAGTAAAGCTACATAATCAGTATAGGTAATCTGTTCTTCTTCATCCACAGTGTCATTATAGTTTTCAATACAATCAGATATTGCATTTTTATCATCAAAACTATCTGCGTAAATACTGATGGAATATGGTGCATCATAGCTCACCTTTCCAAAAGTGGCTAAATTATCGTCATAGCTGCTGTCACCAAGATATTCATCATAAACAGAAAGTAAAAACGTATCATCAGGTGCGGTTTCAAGCCATTTATCCATCGCATCAGCCATAGCCGATTCGTCCATTGCCCCACCATTTTTATTCTGGTTTTCCTGACCCTGCATTGCTTGTGGCGGCATATCCTCATTCAAGTTTCCTTCGACATCTGTACTTTCAACGTTTTCTACGCTATCTTCACCTAAAGAATTTTGAGTATAAAGCATCATAGTGTAGAAGGACGCTTTATCTGATATATTTAATCTTGAAATGTACTCCTTTGCATTTTCAATTTTTGCCGAATAGTCTGATGTCTCAAAAGTCAAACCGTTAAGAACGTTAATATCAGCAGACGCTTCCTGTGCTTTTACAACTGCACTTTCATTGGTATACTCAATTACATAGTCAGTTAATGCGCTTGTATATGCAATCGCTGTGGCAATGCTTGCGTTTGCCGCAGCATCGACAGGACGAATAACACCAACCACATTTAATTCTAGGCTATTGTCTAACAGTTGCTCTTGATATGTCATATCTTCGCTTATATTACTAAAAGTACCGTCACCATTTTTAATATAGTAGTCACAGGAAGGGATGAGATTAAAGGTGTGTCCGCACAATTCTTCATAATTCCAATTCAGCTCGGAAACATCTTCATCATTTGAAATCTGTTCTTTAATGTCATCGTATTCGTCAGCTGTAATAAGTCCCAACTGATATAGAACAGAAGTTGAAATGGAATTGTTTTCATCAAGTACAAGGACTACATCATTATATTTTTCTGGCCAATTACCGTAAAGAATCTCATAGCTGTCAGTTGTAACCTGACTAACAGTTTCACCGCCAGAGCCTGGCAATAGTTCACTGAAATTATCTGCACCAGTTGATGAGGCCGCCCCGAACATGGAACTCATTCCTCCACCCATTATGCCGCCGCCCATTGCGCCAAAACCTGATGATGATTCAGAATCAACATCGATATTAGTGTTGATGATGTCATCGTTACTATCCTTAGCATAAACATCAAAATGAACGTCATAGGTATAGACAACGCCATTTTCTCCTAAATACCCTCGAATTTCACTATCTGGATTATCAAGATATTTTTTGAATGATGTTAAATCATTTTCAGTAATGCTTGTAGCAAATGCATTTCTCTGCTCAAGCTCGGAATTGTCAGCATATATCCCTACTCTGTCCTCAAGTTCATCTGATGCTCTGCCACCCATCATACCGCCGCCCATGCCTCCGTCACGGCCATTCATCATACTGGTCATGTCAATGGTTTCAGCACTGATTGTAATAGGATAAGAAGTCATAGTGTCTTTCTGAATATCACCTATATACGCATTTACACCTGTTGAAAGTGCCAATATCAAAGCAATACCAATAAGTCCAATCGAGCCAGCAAATGAGGTTAATAAGGTTCTGCCCTTTTTTGTGCGTAAATTATTAAAGCTAAGAGAAAGTGACGTCAGAAAAGACATTGAAGATTTTCCCATATTTTTATGTTTTGCTGGAATTATAATTTCATTATTTGAGTCAAAAGGGTTAGTGTCGTTAAAAATTTTTCCATCATGCAA
>JAVBRC010000131.1:0-3256 GCA_031548405.1 Oscillospiraceae bacterium
TGTGTCACCTCGCTGCTCATAAAATTCCTTCCTGGGACTTATTGAAAAGTCAGTATATATTGCATTACGCATATCTCTTTTAATTTTATACATAAAAGGGGATAGATTATGCCTTTTAAATGCTCTTGCTACTGAAATAACTTTTTCATACTCAATAAATTCATTTTTTATATACTTCTTTTCAATAACGTCATAAATACTTACGCCGTTCATGAGAATACAAGGTTGATTTATTTTCAGCTTTTGTGTAATCACCAACGCCGTTGCAGCTGTTCTCGCAGTAGCAAACGTAAAATTAACTCCGTTTTCAATAAGTTCATTTAGTATGTCAGCAGTCTGGTCTGTAACACAAGCGTTGCTATCAAGCAGTGTTCCGTCTAAATCTGTTACGAAAAGTCTGTTCATTACTGATTTCTCAAATCAAGTATTCTCTTGGCTTTTCCCTGAAATCTTTCCAAAGACTTATGCTCAACAAGAGAAACCTTAGTGTCAATTCCCAGAACTGTTTTAAGTTCATGGTGAATTGAGGTTCTAAGTGCTTCAAGTTCACCATAATTTTCAAGTAGCGAACCATCAGAAAGTTCAACCTTAACTTCAAGGTAATCAGAATAATTTGCTCTTGTAACAACAAGCTGATAATGCGGAGCAATCTTATCGAAGCCCATAAGTACGCTTTCAATCTGTGATGGGAATACGTTAACGCCTCTGATTTTAAGCATATCGTCTGTTCTTCCCATGATTTTAGCCATTCTTGCAAAGGTTCTTCCACATTTACATGGTTCATAATCAATCTCTGTGATATCCTTTGTACGATATCTCAGCATTGGAATACCTTCTTTGGTAAGAGTTGTTACTACAAGCTCACCCTGTGAACCTCGTGGTAAAACATTTAATGTCTGTGGGTCAATTATTTCTGCAAGGAAGTGATCCTCGTTTATGTGCATACCACATCTCAGGCTGCATTCACCAGAAACACCAGGGCCCATTAGTTCACTCATACCATAGTTGTCAGTTGCAAAAAGCCCTAGAGTTTTTTCAATCTGACCTCTCATTTCTTCTGTACAGCCTTCAGAACCAAAAAGTCCAAGACGCAGATTGATTTTATCAATAACGCCCATTTCCTTAGCAGTTTCACCGATATACTGTGCATAAGATGGAGTTGAAACAAGTCCAGTTGTCTGGAAATCCTGCATAAGCATAATCTGTTTTTCAGTATTACCGCTTGAGGTCGGAACAACTGTTGCACCGATTTTTTCAAGACCATAATGAAGTCCTAAAGCACCAGTGAAAAGTCCATAACCAAAAGCTATCTGGATTATATCCTCATCTGAAGCACCAGCAGCGACGCATAATCTTGCCATACAGTCGCCCCAGTTGTCAAGGTCAGTCTGAGTATAGCCAACAACAGTCGGCTTTCCTGTCGTACCGCTTGAAGCGTGAATTCTGACAATCTTCTTAATAGGTTGTCCAAAAAGACCAAATGGATAGCTATCTCGTATATCCTCTTTAGTTGTATACGGTATGTATTGTATATCGTCAAGTGACTTGATTTTTTCTGCTGTAACTCCAGCCTTTTCAAGTCTGTCATGATAAAATTTTATGTTTCTGCTACAATAATCCACAAGCCATTTCAGGTTTCTTAACTGAAGTTCTTCAATGGCTTTTCTGGGCATTGTTTCGATGTCTTTTTGAAAAAACATTTAATAGATTCCTCTTTCCATTTAGTAGTTACGGCAATATTAAGATACAATCCCTTTTATAACAACTTGCCTAAAAATATATAAATATTCAATATCGTCTAATTATATCATTTTTATATAAAAAAGTATATAGTTTTATAAATATGGCATGTTATTTTGTGACTTTTCCAGTATTTTATTCAACAGTTTTTGTGCATATTGACAATTGGCTGCATCTTTTGGCAATGTTTAATTGGTGGAGCAATAAAACAGTTTTCAAAATATCTTATGGTTTATTTGTTTTCCAAAATAAATTGCAGAACTTTATTGATTAATATTGAAAAATATAGTATAATTGATATATAATATCAGAAAGGTGGAATTTTTTTATGAAATATTTACACACAAATTCTATTAATAAATTTATTAACGAGGACGCTAAAAAGCTTGTCTGTGAATCAGAAGAAAAATATCTAAATCAGATTTCCAGTATTTGTAATAAAATCAATCAAGATAAAGAAACCCATCCGATACTACTTATTTCAGGGCCTTCAGGTTCTGGAAAGACCTCAACCGCTAATGAAATTTCAAGAATCTTATCAAAGGATTTTGATTGTAAGAGCAGTGTAATATCGCTTGACAACTATTTTAAATCCAACACATCTCCAAATATGCCGAGAGATAAAAACGGAAACATTGATTTAGAGTCACCGTACTGTACAGATTTAGAGCTTTTACAAAAAAATCTCAATCAGCTACAAAAGGGCGAAGAATTCATGATGCCGATATTTGATTTTAAAAAGCAGGAGAGGAGTGGGTACATACCATTCCAGCGTGAGAGGGGGAGTGTCGCAATCCTTGAGGGGATACACGCACTGAACCCTGTTGTAACGGGTGATTGCGGGGACTTTGCAATCTGTGCGTATATCAGCGTCAGGACACGTTTAAAGTCGGAAAACAACACGCTTCTACACCCAAGGATGATACGTCTTATGCGCAGGCTTTGTCGTGACAGTCTTTTCAGGGGGCGTGATATTGCGTCTGTGTTCAGTTTTTTTGAAAGCGTATCTGTTGGCGAGGACAAATACATTCTACCGTATAAGCACCGTGCGAACTTTGAGATAGACACGTTCATGTCGTATGAAGTACCAGTTTATAAGAACTGCCTTCAGGCGAGGCTTGAGCAGGTAAAGGAGAACTTAGAGCACAACAGTTATTACCAGAATATTGTAAGTTTTTTCGAGTATTTGTTACCACTGAGTGAGAAAAACGTACCTGAAACATCGCTTATACGTGAGTTTATAGGGTAGCCGTTCGGCGGTTCGAGTTGACTCGTGGCACGCATAGCGAAGCGAAGATAGTTTAGGTCAAGCCTTTTTAAAGGGGCAACGTGACGTTGCATCCAATCGCCGTTCGGCGGGGAGAGTTGACTTGTGGCACGCAAAGCGAAGCGAAAATAGTTTAGGTCAACCCTTTTTAAAGGGTTGCAGGGTCAAGGGACGGAGTCCTTGTCGCTCCGCAGAGCGAAATCTTACAGCCTTAAAAGCGTCTTTTTCTTGTGAATTGTCGCCCATAGG
>JAVBRC010000121.1:0-3204 GCA_031548405.1 Oscillospiraceae bacterium
TAGCAGGTGGATTGGTTACTGTTATAAGTGAAATTGGTGGCAATGTAATTGTAAATGTGAAAGAATCCCGTGTGGCTGTTTCAAAGGAAATGGCTAATAAAATTATGATTTAATTTCTTATATGGAGGAGAAATACTTGAAACACAATTATAAAACTAAAAATACTTGTTCAACAAAAATATCATTCGACTTAGAAGGGGATATTGTATCAAATATTTCATTTAATGGGGGCTGTGCTGGAAATCTTCAGGCTATTGAAAGGATTCTTGATGGTTTTACCGTATCTCAGATTGAAGAGAAGTGCAGCGGTATACTTTGTGGCCGAAGGGGAACTTCCTGTGCAGATCAATTAGCAATTGTAGTTCGTAGTGCTTATGATAAGGAACGGGCGGTGAAATAATTGGAATATGAAATGTTAAAACTAGAAAACCAACTTTGCTTTCCATTATATGCCTGCTCTAAAGAGGTTGTAAAAAAATACAAACCGTACCTTGATGAAATTGGACTGACTTACACACAGTATATTGTTATGATGGTGTTGTGGGAAAAGAAAAGTATGAACGTAAAAACCTTGGGCGAGGCTATATATCTGGATTCCGGAACATTGACACCACTGCTCAAGAAATTAGAGGGCATGGGTTTGATATTCAGAGTGCGTTCTGAAACAGATGAACGTAATTTAATTGTTACGATTACACAAAAGGGTGAAGAATTAAAGGAAATTGCAAAGACAATACCTGAAAACATGGCTGGATGCTTAAACTTGAGCAGGGAAGAGTCAGCGACACTTTATTCCTTGTTATATAAGGTGCTATTAGAATTAAACTAAGTTGTAATTTTTGAAGTGATAAATTGTGAAAATGCCGTTCCAATTAGTTGGAACGGCATAATGTATAATAAAGATATTGTTAAAAAAGATTCTTAATTGTCGAATTAAAAAATAACACGGTTAAATAAGTAATACATCCTAATGATGCAACCATAAACATTACATTATTTACAAGCCCATCTGATTTACAGGCATTTAATGCAACTCCGCCTTTTTTAGGATAAAATAGACCTACTTTTTTTCTGTTTAACATATCAATTGCAATATGCGAAATCATCGCTGGTAAAAAAAATGCCGAAAGTATTGGTGAAATAGTGTATACAATAATATTTATAACTGCAAGACCTAAAAGTGAATGCATAAAGGAACGGTGAGGTGTATTAGAACCCCAAATACATATTCCAATTAAAGCTACAAGGCCTATTAATATTCTTGTAATACTGCTATTATTGGTTACAAATTCAAATATATTTATGTGTAAAGCAAAATTTGCAAGTGTAGCCAAACCAATCGCAGCACCCATAATTCCGATAACTTGATATAGCTTTGAATGTGCACTAGAACTTTTAACATCTACATCGCAAATAACTGCACCAACTGATGCTGTCATAGCACAAAGGACTATACTTTTTAAGTCAGTAGGGTGGGCGATAATAAGTGAAGTAAATATTCCTATTGAGGTATGTGTTTTTCCTGTCATATTTATTATTCTCCGATTAAAATTTTAAAGCTTTTGTTTTTACTAGTATTTTCATCACCATTTTTGAAACTATAAACACTGGCTGTTTTAACCATAAAATGTTCATTCATTGATACTGAAACGGTTTTTTGCTCTGTATACCCTAAAACAAATTTAAATACCATGCCCCAAAATGCGCCTATTCTACGTTTGAGCGGGGTATCAAGTATTGCCTGATTATCACCGGTGATGATAATGAAATCATTAAGATAATATGTCAGGAATGTCTTTACTGGAGGAATTGAAAAAATGTCATTACAAAAAATTATGTTAATAAGCACATCTCTATCTTGTAAACATTCCATGCATTTATCCCAGTAGGGTTTATATTCTTTTTTTTGTTGAAATTCTTTAAATTGAGGATAATTGTCAGCAAAATAATCCTCTACTTGTTTTGCAATAGTATTAATATTCATATTATTTTCCTTTCTAACATATGGATAATTATCATATGAGTTTTGAATATTATAGCAGCTTATTTTAATATTGTCAAGGAGTTCTGATAAATATGTTTTACATAATTATCCGTTTTCAAAATTGAAATAATGTTTTGTTTTGAACCTAAAAATATGCACGCAATTTGTGCGTGTGCGTACTTCGGCACAATTTAGTCAATGCTTTCTTAAATAAATGCAAAAGAAAAATAAATACATATAAATAAAGATTTAAGCCATTGCTTTTTATTTATATAAGGTGTATAATGATAATGTATGTGATTTTCAATATTACAGGAGAATATTATGCCAATAAGAAAAAAATTAACGATGTTATTAATAACATTCGCACTTCTTCCAACTATAATTTTTGCTACATTCAGTATAGCGAATTCTATAACAACAACTGAAGAGCTGCAATTCAAACGTCTTGATGAACTTACAAGCACTTCAGCGTCTGCGGTTGACGAAATAATCAATATACATAAGTCGGAAATTTTAGCCAAACTCAATGGAAATATTACAAAATATTTCATTGACTTAAATACAAAAGTGTCTGGTTTGGAGTTTAATGAGCAAACCTATGAAGAGGGAAAAGAATACATAAAAACATATGTTGATTCTATTTCAAATTTTGTAGATTTAGTAATGCTTGACACTGATGGTAATGTTGTTTTGGGATACAACGATTCATCCAGAGGCAAGGTTTTATCTGAAATGGATTACTTTACAACGGTTATCGATTCTAAGAAAAGGGGCTATGTTTTCACGAGCAAAGTTCATGATTCTTTAAATGAATCGGCAATTTATGAAAATAAAACGATTGCATTAAGTACTGGTATTTGGTATGAAGATGAATTTGCCGGTGTTATGGTTGTTTATATAGGAATTGATACACTGGCTGATTTTTCACATAGTATAACGTTTGGTGAAACTGGACTCGCTTTTATTATAGATGCTGATAATTATATATTGTATCATCCTGAAGAAATGTTCTATGATACCTATACTAAAGCTCCAAAAATCCAAAATTTATTATATCGTTATAGAACAGGTGAAATTGAAGATACCGGACTTATTGAAGATGTAATGAATGGCAAAAAACGTCTATATTATTATACTGTGATGGATAATAATATGGTTTTACTATTACGTCAGGACTATAGTGAATTTATAGAAGAACGTAATGTGATATTATTTAT
>JAVBRC010000105.1:0-2777 GCA_031548405.1 Oscillospiraceae bacterium
TACAACTCCATCAATATCAAAATCAAGATTATTTCTCATATCCCCGATAGCCTGTATTTCATTAATTATTTCTTCATAAGAACTACATTGCTTATATCCCGGAATAGTTTTGAACCCTAATTTAGAAATATATTCAAGAGATTGCTTGTGGGAAGTAATAATTTCGCCATCAATTTGTTGCAAATTAAATATAAAAATATCCAATTTACGTTTTGCTGTAATCTTAGAATTTTTCTGTCTTAATGATCCGGCAGCAGCATTTCTAGGATTTTTGAAAGGCTGTTCATCGTTCAATTCCTGAAGTACTACAAGTTCTTCAAATGACTTTTTAGGCATATAAACCTCGCCTCTGACTTCAATAAAGGGGAGTGGTTCAGTTAATTTCAAAGGAACTGATCTAATAGTCTTTATATTTTCGGTTACGTTTTCACCCACAAAACCATTTCCACGTGTTGAGCCAATTTTTAGCATGCCATTTTCATATTCTAATGAAACAGATAAACCGTCTATTTTAGGTTCAACAATAAAAACAGGGGATTCAATTTCCTTTTTACATCTGGTTATGAATGCTTCGACCTCTTTAAATGAAAAAACATCCTGAAGGCTTGCCATTTGAACCTTATGCTCAACCTTTTCAAAGGTTGTCAGTATTTCACCGCCAACACGCTTTGTAGGTGAAGTTTCAAAAGCAAATTCTGGGTTTTCAACCTCAAGCTTTTTTAGTTCATTCATAAGAACGTCAAACTCATAATCTGAAATCTGAGGGTTATCAAGAACATAGTAATTTTTGCTGTGAAATTCTATCTGTTCAGAAAGTTCATTTATTCTTTTTTGAATTTCTGATTTATGCATAAATTTCTCCATTTCTATTGCAATACTTTACAAACTATTTGCAAATACAATAATAATTATACCATATTTTATACCAGTTTTCAATAATAAAACATTATAATAAAAATATTATTAAGATTGTTATAATCAATTTCAGATTGAAATAACATCATAAACATGGTATAATTAGAAAAAGTCGGTCAGTGGGGGAAAAATAAAAAAATACGTTATTGCGCTAAATGCAAATTTAGCGCAATAAGAAGTGGGGAAATTATGAATAAATCAAAATTAAAGGATTATCCTGAATTTTTAAACGATTATTGGTTTAATCTAGTTGTAGCCAAAGGTAAATCTGAGCGTACCGTTGAAGGCTATCTAATAGATATTAGAACTTTTTTGAGGTATCTAATTTATATGGAAACTACAAACGATATTAATTACAATGATATCGTCATAAAGAGCTTTGAAGTAAATCGTTTAGAAGATATTAATCTTCAAAAGCTATATGAATATATTTACTTTCTTCAAGATGATCGGAAAAATACTTCAAAAACAATCGCAAGAAAAATTTCATCATTAAAAAGCCTGTATAAATACCTTACCAAAAATGTTATGCTAATACAAAATGATCCTACAGTCAATCTTGAATTACCAAAGCAAAAAAAGTCATTACCCAAATACTTAACCCTTGAACAAAGCAAACAGCTTCTCGACTCGGCATTCGATGATAGTGCGTATTCGTTGCGTGATTACTGCATAATAACGCTTTTTCTTAATTGTGGAATGCGTTTAAGCGAGCTTGTGGGATTAAACTTATCAGATATAGATTTTAATGATAATAAAATGAAATTACTCGGTAAAGGAAATAAAGAACGGTATGTCTATTTTAATGGTTCATGTCGTGAATCATTGATTGAATATATCAAATCACGCGAAAATTCAACTCAGGATCCAGATGCAGTATTTTTAAGTCGTAAAAATAGACGAATCAGCCGAAGACGTGTAGAACAAATTGTTGATGACATATTGAGAAAAAGTGGTCTTTCTGGACAAGGCTATTCAGTTCATAAGCTGCGCCATACAGCTGCCACTCTTATGTATCAACATGGAAATGTTGACACATTAACATTAAAAGAAATATTGGGGCATAAAAGTATTGCAACTACCGAAATATATACCCATTTGTCAAGTGATATACTGAAAAATGCAGCTGAAAGCTCCCCTCTTGCTAATATTTCTCACAAAAAACATAGTGATAAAAAGTAAAAAAAGGCTGTAGTAAATTTTGATTGCTACAGTCTTTTTTGCGTGATATCAAGTTCTATATCAAGTTTTATTACAATTTAATAAATTATAAATTTATATTCAATGTTTTATAAATAATATCAATATTAATATTTCTTCTTACCATATCTGCAAGTAGGTTATATTGTTGCTCCTTGTAGTCCATACGATCAATAGCTGTGCAGTTAAATTCTAAACCTTTGATGGAAAATAAAGCCTTTAAAATGGTTTCAGTAATTTCTTTTTTATCGAATATTCCATGTATATAGCTGCCATAAACATTATTTGATTGATTACCATCTATCTTTTCTTTAGAAATAGTCAAAAAAGAATTGTCCATGGATTTAGTTTTGCCAAGGTGTATTTCATATCCTTTAAATTCTTTTCCAGATAGCTTTGAAAAGATGCCTTTAACTTCACCAAAATTGCCACTTATGTTAGTTTGTGTTTTTATTGAACTAAAAATAGTTTCACAATCTAGTAATCCCATTCCTGTGATTTCCCCACCACATTCGGTATATTCAGGATCAGAAATTTTTTTGCCTAAAATCTGATAACCACCACATATTCCAAAAATTGGTATGTCTATTTCAGAACAATTCTTAATTGCTTTTTCTAATCCGTTTTCTCTGATATGTTTCATATCTGAAATTGTACTTTTA
>JAVBRC010000010.1:0-8607 GCA_031548405.1 Oscillospiraceae bacterium
TAATAGTACACTTAATGTTACAGCTGTTGATGATGGAATCAGAGGTAAGGATTCTGTAACAATCGGTGATGCTGCTGATACAGATTACAGTGCTCTCAATGTAACAGTTAAAACAACTGGCGGCGACGGAATTAAATCTACTGAAGATGATGACGAAGCAAAGGGTTATGTAACTGTAAATGGTGGTACAATCAAAATTACTTCTAATGCAGACGGTATTCAGGCTGAACGCAATCTTACCATAAACGGCGGAGATCTTGACATTTATACATATCAGGGCAGTACTTTTAAGGGCACTGCAACAGGCACTGGCGGCGGCGGAAGAGGCGGAATGCAAGAAGGTAATTCCAACAAAACCGAGGAAAGTGCAAAGGGACTAAAATGTGGAGATACTGATCTTTCTATCGCTGGTGATATCACAATAAATGATGGAAACATAAAAATCAATTCTTCTGACGACAGTATACACTGTGGTGGAAAACTTAATATGATTGGCGGTAAGTTTGAACTTGCTTCAGCTGATGATGGAATTCACTCAGATTCAGAGCTTATAATCGGAACAACTGGAAACGCAACAGATTATAATACTCCTTATATTGATATCACATATTCATACGAGGGTGTTGAAGCTGCAAATATCACACAGAACAGCGGTACTGTAATGGTAACAGCAACTGACGATGGCTATAATGCAGCTGGCGGAACAGATAGTTCTGGTACAACAAACCCTGGTGGCTGGGGACAAGGCGGCTTTAATCCTGGCGGTTCAACATCTGGTGGTGACTACAACCTTATAATCAACGGTGGTTATACTTATGTTAATGCTGCTGGTGATGGACTTGATTCAAACGGTAACCTTACTGTTAACGGTGGTTATGTATTTGTATCACAGACTGGCGGCGGAAATTCACCAATAGACTGTGATAACCAGTGGGCTTACAACGGCGGTGTTGTAGTAGCTGGCGGCAGCAGCGATATGTTTAGCGAAAGTATTCCAGCGAAGTACAACTTCCTGTCAACAACCTCTGTAAGTGCTGGCTCAACAATTACATTTACTAACAGCAGTGGTACAGTAGTTGCAACAATGACATTTGCAAATGCTTCAGCTGAAATGGTAATGTGTTCTTCAGACAGCAGTGTAACTTGTTATTCAGGTGGTACAGTTAGCGGTGCAACATACTTCTCAACAAGTAATAGCACTAATAAAAACATGAAGGCAGGCTACGGCGGAACAATCAGCGGCGGAACAACTCTCAGCAGTACAACTTCTGGCGGCGGCACAGGCCCTGGTGGAAGATAAAACAAGTCAGAGAAAATACATTTTATATATAGTTTATCCCTCCAAATACAAAAAGGCTATTGCGTAAAGCAATAGCCTTTTTGATATGTTATAGCCAAATTAATCAATAATAACTTAAAACGTTAAGAGAAATAGCGAATAAAAAAGTCTTTCAAGGAACAGCATATAAATTAGTTTCCCACGCTGGAATATACTGCTGATGCCTTATATATAGCTTATATTTAGGATTTAGCTTATGAACAAGTAAAGGTAATTCAAACATATCTTCATTTCGATGATATAATGCAACCATAAGCCTTGGATTATATTTGGCAATTGACTGACTAGCACCCCAAAGTGCCTCACGCTCAACACCCTCAACGTCCATCTTTATAAGGGTTACTTCATTTCCCTCAAGAACACTATCAACTGATCTGCTGTCAATATATTTAGTTCCGCTGCTTGTTGTAAGTGATGACTGTCGTCCCGATTTTGATGAAAACGGAAGCTGTGTATCAACACACCATACTGCATTGTTATATGCATAAATATGCTTCTTGCCTTCGATATATTTGCAAAGCTTTTTAAAATTCTTTCTATCAGGTTCCATTGCATAAATTCTTACATATTTGTTATGAGTTATATCAAGTATTTCTTTTACAGTGTCACCATTATAAGCACCAAGATCAAAATAATGTTCATTCAAATTAGGCTTAATAATATTTTTGTAAATTTCTTTTTTAGTTGATGTAATGTTTTCAAGATATTGTATGTTGCCACTTATTTTAAAATTAAGAATTGAAGCAAATACCCTTTTAGACTCATCATCTGCAAGCAAGTCATAAACCTGTTGAAATTCCTCACCATGACTAACGCAATAATCATATGTAAATAATCCACACCCGATAACAGGTACATCAGGAACATACAGTTTATGCTTACTGGCAATTGTCTTGATGCGTTCAATAAGCTCGTCGTATCCGGCAGCAAATGCTAATACAACTGCAAAATCAGTTTCAAGCTCCTCAACTTCTGAAAGACGTAAAACCTTGAAACCCTCAAAAAAATGTCCTCTAACAAAATCATCGCTTGCAAATATTCCTGTAACTTTAATGCCGTATTGTTTGAATACAGACATTATTTTAATAGCACCATCGCCCATTCCATAAATATAAATTGGGCGGCGTTCCTTCTGAAGTTTTTCCCAGCAGGTTTCTTTTTCAGTTATAAATTCAAGCATAAATTCACATCTCTTTTTAATTTATTTTAAATCAGCAATTAATCATTATCACAATCATCACAGTGATCATGCACATCATATCCTATCATATCACGACCTCTTGTTCTGTAACGGTCACGCTGAATGTTGATATACTTATCAATTTCTTCAAGAACTTTTCGTGGTGCTTTGATTGACTTTATTTCCTTGATTGGTGTATCTGTATCCCTTACATATAAGATAATTGTACCACACCCAAAAATTCTCTGCTTTAACGGGAGCACAAGCTTTTTATCAGTTACAGTATAAAGATCAAGCTCATCTTCTGAAAGACTTAATAAGCCAACCCTTGTTATAAACTTATTTTCGGTCAGGAAATATTTTGTAAATGAAAGCGGAAGACCAAAAAGCGTACGCTTTTTATCGCTCCATACATATTTAATATATTCTTTTCCCATATTACCTCTCCAGTTCAAGAATATTTTAGAGGACGATTGCCCTCTAAAATATATAATTTAAGTTTTTATTATAGACTTATTACAAGCTTGCCGTTTTCAGCAATTGGTGCGTCAACAGTTTTGCCTTCAGCAGTAATTTTAAACGCCTTATTGCTTGTATATGTCACAGTTATTTCGTTGCCGTTTCTAACAGCACTCATTGACATAACCTTATTTGCCTGAACGTCATAAACAGCTGTTTCAGCAGTTTTTCCATCTTCAAGGTTATAAATAACAGCGTTTGCATTGTTAATATAATCATATTCAAAGCTATTTTCAAATTCACCAAATGTTACTATTGAATTTGGTCTTGCAAGAACTGGCATTTCAAGGTATGAACACTTCTTTGAAATATATTTTCCACCCTCAAATGTTTCGCCAGTTATAATATCGCTCCACTTTCCTTCTGGTAGATAGAACTGAACCATACCATCCTCTGAAAGAACTGGTGCACATAGAAGATTATCACCAAGCATATACTGTCTGTCAAGGAACAGGCAAGCTGGATCGTTTGCATAGTCAATTACCATTGCTCTCATCATAGGCACACCTGTTGTTGAAGTTTTAACAGCCTGTGAGAATAGATAAGGCATAAGCTGACCTTTAAGCTTTGTAAATTTACGAAGAACAGCACAAGCGTTTTCTGGATTTTCTGGTGTATCCTCTTCATATGCCCAAGGCACTCTATAAGAAGTTGAACCATGTAGACGGCTATGTGTTGACATAAGACCAAACGCACACCATCTCTTGTAAACGTCAGGAGAAGCAGTAGCTTCAAATCCACCGATATCATGGCTGAAATATCCGAAGCCTGAAGCACAAAGTGACAATCCGCCTCTTAATGTTTCTGCAATAGAAGAATATTCAGCTGAACAGTCACCGCCCCAGTGTACTGGGAACTGCTGTCCACCTGCCGTTGCACTTCTTGCAAACAGACAAGCCTGATTCTCACCATAGTAATCCTTCAATACATTAAACACGAGCTTATTGTAAAGGTATGTGTAGTAATTATGCATCTTGATTGGATCTTCACCACTAAAGTATTTTACATTTGTAGGAATTCTCTCACCAAAGTCAGTCTTAATAGCAGTAACGCCCATTTCACAAAGTGCCTTAAGTTTTGAAGCAAACCAATCACAAGCCTCAGGGTTTGTAAAGTCAACGATAGCCATGCCAGGCTGCCACATATCACATTGGAATATACTTCCATCAAGATTCTTTATAAAGTAACCGTTTTCAGCACCCTCGTCAAATAGTGCAGAACGCTGAGCGATATAAGGGTTAATCCAAACGCAAATTCCAAGACCTCTGTCTTTGAGTCTTTTTAGCATTGCTGGAGGATCAGGGAACTGTGTCTTATCCCATTCAAAGTTACACCATTCATATCCCTTCATCCAGAAGCAGTCGAAATGGAACATCTGAAGCGGAATATCTCTGTCAGCCATACCGTCAATAAATGAAGTTATAGTTTCTTCATCATAAGTTGTTGTAAATGATGTTGAAAGCCAAAGACCAAATGTCTTTGCTGGAGGAAGTGCTGGTTTACCAGTAAGAGTTGTATAATTGCTTATAACCTCATGCAGATTTTCTCCACCGATAATAAAGTATTCGATTTCTTCTCCAGGAACTGTCATAGATACCTTTGAAACAGTGTCGGAAGCGATTTCATAAGAAACCTTGTCTGAGCTATTTACAAAAACACCATAACCGTTAGAAGAAATGTAAAAAGGTATACACTTATAGCTCTGGTCTGAGCAAGTACCACCGTCTGAATTCCACATTTCAACATTCTGCCCGTTTTTAACAAAAGTAGTAAACTTTTCGCCAAAGCCGTAAATACATTCGCCAATTCCGAGAGTAAGCTGCTCTCTCATATATGAAGTATGTGCATCTGCTGGATAGCCCCAGAAGTTATCATCACGCATACTGCTTATACGATTATCAGCTCTGAACTGATTTTCTTCAATATAAGAAGTTGATCTCCAAGCACCACCCGTAAGACGTCTGCCATTATATGTATATTCGACATCCCAGTCAAAGCCTTTTTTAATTCTTACCTTTGTATTACCAGAAACCATCTCAGCAAAATCTTCACCAGATGTGATTTCAGGAGTATAGCCTAAATCCTCATTAAGCTCATATTTTGGAGCATTTTTTAGAGTACCCTTATGGTGAACAACAGACACCTTAATAACATCAGGTGCAGTTGAAGTGTAAGTTATTTCAAGAGTAACACCACCTAGTGTCATTGCTCTGTTATATATTGCAGAAGAAGTTGCAAAAACAGTGATTGAATTAGGTGATGTTGTTATTTCATAAGCTGAAACAGCGTAGTTAACATCAAACCCCTTTTGATTAAGCCAAAATCCGTCTGAAAATTTCATTTTTAAAATTCCTTCCATTAGTTAAGGCAATCCCTAACAAAGCCATCATCTAGCTTTATACAGTGTTGCCGTAATATTCTTATTTCCATTTTAACATAATACTTCATCTATGTCAATTACAATTTTAACATATTCTGTTGTCTATAAACTTTATATACCAATACATTATTAAGAAAACACTGATTAAATATTGTTCGTAAGATATGTAGTAAGAGCAAAGCCATTCCTAGCAGCTTTGCATTGCGTTGCCTTAATATTTTTTTATCATGTCATATTGTATAATCAACAAGAATATAATGTTTTAGCAAGTACAAGTCCGGAAATCAAAAACGGCGGACTTGGATGATTTTAGGAGGTATATAAATGGATTTAAAGATTAACCGTGAAATGCTTACAGTTTCTGAAAGCATTTATGACGGAATACAGGAGCAGAGTGTTGAGCTTGATTACATTCTCCCTGATTACTGCCCTGATATCTTCAAGCTGGTCAAGTGTTGTATAACACCGTCAATCCTTTCATACAGCATAAATGGAGATACACTCTCCTATGAACTGACAGCGGATATCAAAATACTTTATTGTTCAGAAAACAATTCTGTTCTCCAAAGCATAAACCAAAAGATGACATTCAATAAGACGCTTCAGCTTTCAGATAGTACTGAAAAGCCAACAGTGTCACTTGTAGCTAAAACCGACCATATAAACTGCCGTGTTGTAAACCAACGCAGAATTGATATGAGAGGTGCTGTTTCAATTAAAGTCAAGATTACAGGTGAGAAAACACAAGATGTAATTTGTGATATTTTTGGAATGAATTCACAGCTTAAGAAAATTCCTGTTGAATTTGCTGCAAAAAAGATTTCAGCCTTTAAGCCATTATCTGTAACAGAAGATTTTGAGCTTAATGCTTCAAATCCATCTGTCATTTCTATTGCGAGAACATTTGCTGTTCCAAATATAACTGACAAAAAAATTGTTGCTAACAAGCTTGTTATCAAAGGCGAATCAAAGGTCAGCGTTCTTTATTCTCATGAATCTGGTCTTGAATCGATGAAATTTGCAGTTCCTTTCAGTCAGATTGTTGATATGGATGGAATTGACGAAAGCTATCTTTGCACAGTCAGAGCAGAGGCTGTTTCATGTGATGTTGTAGCCTCACCTGACAGCAATGGTGATTCAAAGATTTTAAAGTGTGAGCTTAGAATAAATCTTGCCTGCAATGCTGTTAAAAATTTACCAGCAGAGCTTGTATCTGACGTATATTCTACATCATATCCATGCGAATACGCCTCATCAAAATTAAAAATTCAACAGGCACCTATTGAAATATGTGAAAACGTTCAGGAAAAACTCACTATTCAAAATGAAGGTGGAAATGTTGAATGCGTTTATGATGCATGGTGTTTGCCAAAAAATATAAACACTGCAATAGACAGTGAAGACAATTGCCTTGTTGTCAGTGGAATGGCTGATTACAGTGTTATGATAAAAAATGAAAATAATATGCCATCAATTATTGAAAAGGCAGAAGCCTTTGAATATAAAATTCCTGTTAATGGTATTTCTAAAACATCAACTGCTGATATTGATGTAGATGCTATTGATTGCACATACACAATTACATCCTCCAACTGTATTTCATTAAAAGCAGATTTAAGAATAACTGGAAATGTTTTTCTTTCATCATCATGCGAAGCAGTCACAGAAGTAAGCTTTGATGAAACAACCAAAAAGACTCGTGACGGTGATTATGCAATTAAGCTTTATTACGGTGTTGAGGGCGAGGACATTTGGGAAATCGCTAAGAGATATAGTACATCTGTAAGAGCAATTATGGAAGAAAACGAGCTTGAAAACGAGCGTCTTTCCGACAGCGGAATGCTGCTTATTCCAATAGTATAGGAGGATAAATATGACCAATGATATTTACAGCGATATTGCCAACAGAACTGACGGCGACATTTATATCGGAATAGTAGGCCCTGTCAGAACCGGAAAATCCACCTTTATTAAAAGATTTATGGAATCTTTGGTAATCCCGAACATAGAAAGCGATTTCAAGAGAGAACGTGCAGTTGACGAGTTGCCTCAGTCGGCTGCTGGAAAAACAATCATGACTACTGAACCAAAATTCATTCCAGAAGAGGCAGTTGAGGTTAATCTTGATGAAGGTGCAAGATTCAATGTAAGAATGATCGACTGCGTGGGCTATATTGTTCCAAGTTCAATTGGCTACATAGAAAATGCTGCACCAAGAATGGTTCAGACACCGTGGTTCGATGAAGAAGTACCGTTTAATATGGCTGCTGAAATCGGCACTCGTAAAGTTATTTCTGAGCATTCAACAATCGGACTTGTGGTAACAACCGACGGTAGTATTTCGGATATTCCAAGAGAGGAATATGCAGAGGTTGAAGAACGTGTTATTAATGAGCTTAAAGAAATCAATAAGCCTTTTGTTGTAATCATGAACTGTATAAATCCTGAAACAGAAAGTGCTAAGGCACTTTGCAACGAACTTTCTGAAAAGTACTCAGCAACTGTTATTCCAGTAAACTGTCTTGATCTTAACGAACATGATATCAAGGGAATCATAACACAAATTCTCTTTGCCTTTCCTATTAAAGAAATCAATATCCGTATGGAAAAATGGATTACTGGTCTTGAAAAGGGGCATTGGCTGAAGAATGAAGTTTTTTCGGCTGTCAGAGCAGCAGCTGAAGATGTACGAATCGTCAGAGAGGTAAAAAATGCTGCCCAGCTTGTCGGAGAATGTCAGTACATTACAGATTCCAGAATTGCGGATATAAATCTTGGTCAGGGCAGTGTTACGATACAGGTTAGTCTTGACAGCAGTCTTTTCTATAAAATTTTAGGTGAGGCAACTGGTATTGAAATCGTAAATGAAAGTGATCTTTTACCAGTTCTCATGGAGCTTAACAACATCAAAAAGGAGTATGCAAAGTTCAAGCCAGCACTTGATGAAGTTGAGGCTACAGGTTACGGAATTGTAATGCCTGACATGGAGGAGCTTTCTCTTGAAGAACCTGAAATCATAAAACAGGGTGGAAAGTACGGTGTCAAGCTCAAGGCATCAGCACCGTCAATTCATCTAATGAAGGCAGGAATTAATACAACTATAAGTCCGATTGTAGGTACTGAATAGCAAAGTGAAGAGCTTATTATGTATCTTTTATCTGGATTTGAGGAAAATCCCAAGAAGATCTG
>JAVBRC010000106.1:0-3190 GCA_031548405.1 Oscillospiraceae bacterium
ATTGGTAGAACTCGACGTAGGCATACTTAGGTATCTTTTTTCACTTGCAAAAAAGATACCTCTTGTCGCTATGGCGACAATTCACTAGAAAAAATGCGCCCTACGGCTGTAAGATTTCGCTCTGCGGAGCGACCAAGGCTCCGCCTTTGGAAACCGCAATTTTTGAAAAAATTGAGTAAACTTTTGATGTCGCTTCGCTAATGTGCCACAAGTCAACTCTCCCCGCCGAACGGCGAATGGGTGCAGCTTTACGTTGCCTGAATCGCAATCGACACCTCCCCATTCTCCGCATCTACAGTAGTTCTCCGTCCAACATACTTGCATATGTCCTCGGAAATATCCGTCATTCCCGTAAGCCCCATAGTTCTGGCTAAAATAGCAGAATGTGAATGTATGGAATCACTGTATGTAATGGCGGCTGAAACGTTTTTTAAATTTATTTCGATAATTTCACTCGGTGTTAAAGTGTATTTGTATATTACAATGTTGGGTTCGTCTGGAAATCTTACAGCCGGACACTTGGTGAGAATTCTTATTACACGCTGGGAAACATCACGGACATCAGCTGTCCGTGCACGCATATAATCGTCCTCAGTTGATTCCAGCATTTTAATGTCTGCACTTGCTGCCAGTGAAACAGCATATTCCGCTGAAACTTTTTGTGTCCTGATTATATCCCTGATAGATTCAGTAAATTCCTGATCGTGTATCATCATCTGCTGAATAACAAATATTTTGGCATCGTTTTCTCCAACCTTGTGAAATGCTTTTTCATAAATGGATTGAAGCTGGTTTAAGGCATCTGCTCTTGCATTCTGAAATTTTTTTAGCTCTTGTTCAACATTATCAATGTGAACCTTTGGAACATCATAAGTACCATTCTTGATAAATACTAAATTGCCGGTACCTATTCCGCTACTAACAGACTTTCCGTGGATAATATACATATTTATTTACCATTCTTTCGAAAATTTGGTTATAATAATTATAAACTATTTTGAAAACTTTGTCAAATATAATATAAACAAGATGTTTGTTGATAAAAGTTTGGGTATTGACAATGTCTTTTTACTGGGTTATAATATATTATACAATAAATGCGTTTCAATCATTCCGTTTAATGGGGATTTTCACAAAAATTATTAATGTTTTGTGAAAATTTCGAAAAAATATTGAATAAAAAAATAGAATGGGAGGTATGGAGTGGAAAGAGAACAGTTTATTAAAGAATTGAAATATATTTTAAAACGATCTGTATTTCTTGACATTTCGATATATCTGATTTCTGTTTTTTTTATAGGATTTACAATTTCAATGGCTTTAGGACTTCTTCTTGGAACTTTTGGATTAATTGTAAATTTCATTCTGCTTAACAGGTCGGTCAGAAGCATTGTCAGGGATGGCGGGCGTAGTGCACAGTCAAGGATGTTTACGGGGTATATTTTCAGGCTTGTCATTATCGGTTGTATTACAGCAGTGGCTATGTATGTGCCATTTGTTAATATTATCGGTACACTGATTCCTTATTTTTACCTCAAGCTTGTTTATGCAGGGAATATATTCTTGAAGAAAGGGGAAAAGACTGAATGAAAGTGTCTGATTTTTTTCAGGGTGTAAAGTCTATTGAAATAGGCGGACCTAAAATTGCTTTCTCGTTTGATGTTTTTGGAGTGACAATAAATGTTACAGAAACTATTTTAATCAGCTGGGCAATTTTAATTGGTTTGACATTGCTTGTACTTTTTCTGACTCATGATATGAAGAAAAAGCCTGAAAAGAAGCGACAGGTTATAGCTGAACTTATTGTTGGAACAGTGGATAATCTTGTGACAAGTACAATGGGTGAAAGATTCAAGGCGTTTGCACCTTATATCGCAGCGTTGTTTGCATCGTCAGTTTTCGGAAGCCTTGTAAGCCTTGTAGGTCTTAGATCGGTTACGGCCGATTATAGTACAACCCTTACATGGGCATTAATGAGCTTTGTGATGATTGAAACTGCGAAGATAAAACATGATGGTATTGGTGGATATTTAAAAAGCTTTATAAATCCGCTGAATATTATTGGCGAAGTGTCAACACCGGTTTCAATGTCATTCCGTCATTTCGGAAACGTTGCTGGTGGTATGATAATTTCAAGCCTCATTTATTTCGCATTAACAGGCGTATCAACAGCAATAGGACTTTCAATTCCAATTTTTACAATTGGTATACCAGCAGTATTGTCACTGTATTTTGACTTGTTTTCAGGTTGCATGCAGGGATTTATATTTATTATGCTTACAATGTGTTACATTGAAGGCGCTTGTTCTGATTCATAAGAATATTAAACAGTTAAATTTAAAACCTTGCTCCGAAAGGAAATAAAAAATATTTTACGGAGAGAAATGGAGTTTATTATGGAAAATGCAAAAGCTTTAGTTTTGGCAGCATCTGCAATTGGTGCTGGATTAGCAATGATCGCAGGTATCGGCCCTGGTATTGGTGAAGGTTATGCAGTTGGTAAGGCTTGTGAGTCAATCGGCAGACAGCCAGAATCATCAGGCGCAGTTACAAGAACAATGCTTCTTGGTTGTGCTATCGCAGAATCAACAGGTATTTATGGATTTGTTGTTGCTCTTATTTTGATGTTCATCAATCCGTTTATCGGAAAGCTTTAAGGCTTAGAAAATACTGGATTATTTTAATTTATTCAGTAAAATCTTCGTCAAAAATCTAACTTTGCAGTATTATACATTGTGTGATATTGCTTAAAATCCGGAGGAATAATATGCTGGACTTTTTATCCATAGATATTGGTACGATTATATTTACATTATGTAATCTACTGATAATGTTTCTTGTTTTCAAGCATTTCCTTTTTGGAAGAGTTCATAAAGTTCTTGATGCACGTCAAAATGATGTGACTGAAACCTATAATAAGGCAGATGAGTCCCTTGAACATGCTAAAGCACTTGAAACTGAGTATTCATCGCTTATGCAGGGTGCAAAGGAAGAATCTGCAGAGCTTGTTAAGAATGCCTCAAAGAAGGCTCAGCAGCGTTCAGATGAAATTATTTCTGACGCTAAGAAAGAGGCTGGAAGCATTCTTGCCAGAGCAGATGAAGACGTTGAAAGAGAAAAGAAACGTGCTCAGATTGAGCTTAGAGGTGAAATCTCCGAGCTTGCTGTGTTGGTAGATCAAATGGTAGTT
>JAVBRC010000016.1:0-2788 GCA_031548405.1 Oscillospiraceae bacterium
TAAATTGATTTTTTATATCTTCATTCAAGGTATCTTCAGAAGCAGAACGGGTAACAATCATACCCATTGAAGTAGAAATGAGAAGAGCTGGAATTTGAGAACAAAGTCCGTCACCAACTGTAGCAATAGTATAAGTGGAAAGAATTGTCATAAAATCAAGTCCGTCAAACGCCATACCAACTATAGCACCGCCAATGAGATTTACAACAGCAGCAACAATAGAGAAAGTAGCATCTCCCTTAACAAACTTGGATGCACCGTCCATTGCTCCGAAGAAATCGGACTCTCGCTGAACATTTTTACGGCGGACTTTAGCCTCATCTTCAGTAATAGTACCTGAATTAAGGTCAGCGTCGATAGCCATTTGCTTACCGGGCATCGCATCAAGTGTAAAACGAGCAGTAACTTCGGCAATACGTTCAGCACCCTTAGTAACAACAAGCATCTGAACAACCGTAATCAGAATAAAAACAATAAATCCGATAACAGCATTTCCTCGCATAACAAAGGTTCCGAAAGCTTTAACAATTTCGCCTGCGTAACCCTGCTGAAACAGAATAAGTCGTGTGGATGAAATATTAAGACCGAGCCTGAAAACAGTAGTAATGAGAAGTAGTGATGGAAAAATTGAAAACTCCAAAGCAGTTTTAATATACATTGTCATAAGCAGAATGATAATTGAAAGTGCGATATTGATAACAAAAAACATATCAAGCAGCCACGTAGGAAGTGGTATAATGAGTAGGAATATTGCTATCAAAACAAACACCGTAACGGCGTTATTTAAAATCTTCTTCACGGTATTCCCGTAACCATCCTTTCAAAGCATATCTGAATATATCACATATTAAATATAGAAAACATTAAAAATTATTAAAAATATTAAAATTATTAAAATTATTATTAATATGGTTTTTTATTCTTAAGATTATAAACAAAAGCAAGAACTTCTGCAACTGCAGAATAAAATTTCGGAGGAATTTCCTGTTCAAGCTTGCAAGTATCATAAAGACCTCTTGCTAATGGCTTATTTTCAACTAATGTAACATTATTTTCCTCAGCAATCTTAACAATTTTAAGAGCGAGGTGGTCAACACCTTTTGCAACGACAACAGGAGCCATATTTTTATCCTGATCGTATTTTATTGCAATAGCATAGTGAGTAGGGTTTCTTATAATAACATCTGCTTCAGGAACTTCAGCCATCATACGCTGCATAGCCATCTGCATCTGGATTTGTCTTCGTTTACCCTTGATTTTAGGGTCGCCTTCCATTGTTTTATATTCTTCTTTAACTTCCTGCTTAGTCATTTTTATATCTTTTTCATACTTATATTTCTGAAACATATAATCGCCAGCAGCAACGGCAATAAAAGTGATACCGATTTTCATTATAATGGCATATATTGCATCAGCCATATAAGCAATGACAGAAATAATATCCAAATCGAGTAAAAGAACAAATTCAGGGATTCGTTTTTTTACCTCGCCATAAGTTACGACAATCAGAAGAATCATTTTGGCAAGCGATTTCACTAATTCGAAAATTGAACTTAGCGAAAATAATTTTTTTATACCTTTAAACGGATCTAATTTACTTAAATTAAATTTCATGTTTTTGGTACTTTTAATAAATTTTGTTTGAACTGATGAACCAAAAATAGTGACAAGCATAGAGCATAAAAGTGTTGGACCAGCTACAATTAAAACAACTTTTCCAATTTCAATAACCAGTTTAAGATAAACCGGAGTTCCGTCAATAGCAGTACCATTATCAGTAAAGCCATGTCCTACAATCGACATCCAGTAAGTCATGCTTGAATGTGCAACTGAATACATTATCTTAGCAAAAACACGAAGCACATTAAAAATAACCAATATAAAAATAGCTGTTGTAACATCCTTGCTTTGCATTGCATGACCATTTTTACGTTCTTCATTACGCTTATGCGGCGTGGCTTTTTCGGTTTTTTCACCTGCCGAATCCTGAGCCATTATTAACCACATCCTTTCGTAATAAGAAAATAACAAAATCGGTGCAAATATCCATGTAATATTACATATTAAATTTCATCATGGCTATTATTATGTTAATAAAGGGAATTTAATTTTGTTAATTTTAGGATGAGCCGATAACCGGTATAAGACCTTCAAGAGTTTGCAGCCATGTGTCCATATAGGTGTCAATAAAGTTTGAAAGCGGAACTGCGATAATGTAAAGAATCCAGAATCCGAAAATAACCTTAAGCTGAATATTAACAACCATAATTTGAATTTGCGGAACGGATTTCATCATAATACCAATGCAGAACTGAACAATTATTTCAGCAATAACAATCGGCAGTGACATCTTAATAACAAGTGTGAAAACGACAGTAAAATATTCAACGATAATATATCCCAAATCAGGATTGATTTGCCAATCTGCAATTGGAATTATATCGTATGAAATAACAAAGAGCTTAATATATGAGAAATGAGCGTTAATAGCAAAAAAATACAAATACATCATAAAACTAATAATAGAACCCATAATTGAAGACTGTGTCTGAGATACAGGGTCAAAAACCTTAGCCATGCCAAGACCTGACTGCATATCCATGAGCTCGCCGCTGACCTGTACAGAATAAAAGAACATATTTGTAACAAAGCCAAGCACAAGACCAACAAAGCCTTCTTTAACAAGCATAAGCAGATAAACACCGGCAACACCGCCGAAATCGACAGGTTCAGGCCGAACAGCAATAACAGCAATTATAGCTATAAGTACTGTAGTGCCAAGCTTTAC
>JAVBRC010000084.1:0-5295 GCA_031548405.1 Oscillospiraceae bacterium
CATATATTTTTATGCAAAAATAGATTTTATATACTCTTCTCCAAGGCTGAATTCAGGACAGAACTCATCAGAATTACAATAATCACAAACACTCTTGAAAAACCATTTTCCTTCGGCTGTTTCCAGAAGTTTTTCAAGTGACATTGTGCATACCATAAGCCTTCCGCCTGAAACACTTGCTTCAAAGACATTACCAAGCTTATGATTACGCTCCCAGTTGTCAATTGTCTGAACAACTGGAAAATAATTTTTTGGAGCATCATCCAAAATAGCACATACACCGCTTGTAACAACACTAAACCATTGCGGTGTTGAATATGATTCACTGGCAAATTTTGAAAGTAAACCATGCTCATTATTAATCAACAATCCCATTGTTCCCGTTGGCAATGGCTTGTTCATGCTTTCTGAAATTGAACGAAACATAGGATAACACCAGAAATCCGTACAGTAAACACCGTCTATATAGTTATTTAGCTTATCAGTAATCAATAGAACATTGCCGCCTGTTTTCAGTACTTCAATCGCTTTATTCACATCATCTGTAACAATCACGCCAGATGTTTCCTTCTCAACTTCGATTTCAGGGAATACCCAAAGGTCATAGCTGTTTCCAGTATTTTTAGCAGTTAAAGTTAATTTCAGCTTTTGTGGCCGTGAAAATTCCGGGACCTGCCAATCTATAATTCCAATATTGATAAGACCTGTTTTCTTTTCTGTAACTGCCATTTCTCCACCGACAAGAACTTCATTATCAAGTGAAATCTGCCAATGTATGTAATCGTCACCAAATCCACCAGGAGTATAACAACGTGCAGAAATATACGCCTTAAAAGTTTTTTCGGTAATAACATAGCTGTCAAATTGCGTCAACAAAACCTTGTCGGAACAAAAACCTCTCCAGCTTTCAGCAGAAATAAGCCCCTTATTCTCCATAAAAGCATTCAGAATGCCAACAAGTGCAGTTCCCTGTCCTGGAAAGTCCTGTAAGTCAAGCAACTGAAATCCTGCAAGCTTCTCTGAACGCATTGCAGTTTCAATCTCATTTTTATAACATTCAACCGCAAGCTTTCCACTAGCTTCAAAAAAACGTTGCCATTTTCTAAACATACCTGTTTCAATCAGACGCTCTTTGAAAACCTCATAATTTCTAGCCTTTAGAACACCTGTATATTTTTCCATTTCATTAAAATCGGGATAAAATGTATACTGTCCGACTTCATGTGAAACAACTGGTCTTTCAGGGTTCAAACCGCCTGCACAGCCCGAAACCTTAACCTTTTTAACACCTGTTCCATATTGAATTTCAATTTCGCCATCTGTCGCAGAGCCGTCCTCAAAAACCGTAGGACAAATGAACTGGTCATAGCTATGAGCCGTATTTGGCTTATCCACCTGAATATGCCCAAGAGGAGCGTCACACATAGCATACGAACCTCTTATAAGCCTTTCACGGCTCAGGCGTACACCACAGTAAAAATCATCATTTTCAACAATAGTCGGATAAAACTGAAAGTTATTCGAACCTATAGTATACAAATGTCGATTATCGTATTCCTTATAATTTTTTAGAATAGTATTCATTCGCTCTGAATTTCCCCAAAGCTCATTTCCAAGAGAGAACATACAGAATGATGGATGATTTCCAAATTCGTCCATTATCCTGAAACCTTCTTTTATAAGGTATTCCTGTTCCGAAGCATTAAAGCCTTCTTCATCTTCGGACTGTAAAGTACCCCAGAATGGAAGCTCTGGTTCCATGTAAACACCTAGAATATCAGCTGCTGTAAATGCTGCGTCTGGTGGACAGCAGGTGTGAAAACGATAATGATTTATACCATATTCCTTTGCGGTTTTTAAAACCTCAACCCAACTTTCAACATCAGTTGGAGCTGCACCAATTAAAGGAAACACAAGTCCGTCATGTTTTCCTCTTAAAAAGACTTTTTCGCCGTTTATGTTAAAGTCCAAACCATTAGTCTTGAATTCTCTCATACCAAATTTTACAAGTTCGATTTCGCCGTTTTCAAGTTCGATTTTGAGGGTATAAAAATTCGGTGTATATTCACTCCATAAAACTATCGACTCGCCCATAAAATACTCAAATTCTGCATTACCATTCTCATCAGCTTTAATTTCAAATTGCTGCTCAGGACAGTAATATTCGTCCATGAATGCTCTCGCAGTAATTTCAGCTTCTTTAACACCATTTATATGGAGCTTAATTTTTATACTTTTATCCTGCAAATTTGGATATATACGAATATTTTCGACAAATATTTCATCATAGCTTCTCAAGGACATTTCACCTGTCACGCCATTCCAGTTTGTCTGGGTATCAGCCGATGTCATGTGCCCGCCTCTTGTAGGATAATCTGTATTATCAACCATAATGGTTATAATATTTTCACCCTTTTGCAAATATTCTCCGACATCATAAATATGAGGTGTGTTAATACTATCCTTCAATTCGCCCGCTTGCTTACCGTTTATCCAAAGCATTGTTTTTCTGGTTCTTTCAAGAAAAAGTTTTACATTATTATCAACTTCATGTAAAATCACTTTACGCTGAAACCATGCGTAGCCTTCGAATTTGTATTTTTCTGTCAAAAAACCTGTTTCACGCCCATTGTTCTTGTATCCCTTGCTAGATTGCGCTAAAGTAGACGGTAACATTATTCTATCTTCAAAATCATTTTCAAAAAAGCTCTTTTCAATTCCCTCTTTCTGATCATCAAGACGTAGTCCCCATAAACCATCAAGATATATAATATTCTTCATTATTGTCAATACCTTTCTGCTATTACTTCATCAATTCAATTCTAAAACTCTTTGTTGAAAATATCCCCCGCAAAACCTATAAGAACCTGTCTTCACAACAAATTTCCCCGTATACTTCGTTAAAAATCCTTGAAAGGCGCAAGCATTCCTGCGGATTTTTGCCTTGTCTGCGACGAAATTATGCCCGAAAAATCCGTGCACTTTCTTGTGAAGACAGGTTCTAAGAAAAAGTAACTATTGTAACATCGCACAACGATTGTACTACGTCCCTATATTGCTGGCATAACTCTTCCACCGTTTACTGGTATAAAAGCTCCTGTTGTAAACGCCGCAAGGTCTGACGCAAGAAACACCGCCATATTTGCAATTTCAATATCTGTACCTCTTCTTTTCAACGGAACAGTTGAGTCATATGCATCCTGTTTTTCCGAACCGTTTTCACGATCCTTGTAGCTGACAGTCCAGCCAGGGGCAATCTGGTTGACAGTAATATTATCTCCTCCCAGCTCCCTTGCCAGACAGCGGACTATTCCGTCAAGTCCCCTTTTAGCTGAAGTGTAAGCGCTACAATTCGCTTCAGCAAGAGCAGCGCATTCAGTATTTATAGCGATAATTCTACCATTCTTTTGCTCAGTCATATATGGTGCAAACGCTTTAGCCATATAAACAGTCTGCATTACACATGATTCAAACTGACTGTAATAATCTTTTATATCCTGTTCAAGAAGTGGTTTCCATTCATATTGAATAACTGCATTGTCAACAATAATTTCAGGCATTTTAAAAGTTGAAACTTGTTCTTTCATTTTCATAACAGATTCAAAGCTTGTTATATCTGCCTGAACAGTATATGCTTTTCGTCCCATTTTTCGTATTTTTTCAGCAATAATCTCCGCCTGATTGCCATTTGAATTATAATGAATTATAACATCTGCTCCACACTGTGCAAAAGTTTCGCACATAACTCTGCCAAGCTGTCCGGCTGCACCAGTAATAAGCACTGTTTTTCCCGTCAAATCAATATTTATCATAAAAGCTCCTCCTGTCAAATATATTTATCTTATTATAACATTATAAAAGAAAAAATAAAAGATAGTAAATATTTTTTTATTTTTTAATTATTAGTTTTTCTCGCTTATTCGATAAATTAAGACAAATAACGTGCCATTGTATTTATTTTTAATTTAGTTTCATTTTCAAAAAATAAAACTAAAAAGGGCTGCAGCATTCTTGACTACAACCCTTTAGACAGTGCCGCATAAGCACGCCATATGGCTTTGCAGGCAGCATACGCACAATATTTAATAAGTGTTCCCAAAAAATTTTCATACAATCCAATAAAAAAACTGACATCGCAATCTTCATACAACCTTTATGCAGTATTTCCTTTAGGCTCTTAATTATTTTTTTGAAGAATTGCCTGTGCAACTCCGATCACATCATACAGATTTATTTTTCCGTCAAGACTATAATCAGCTATCATTTTCTTATTCTCGTCAAATTCCACCTTATTAAGCATATACTTTGCAATTTCTATTGCATCATAAAGGTCGATTTTTCCACTTCCATTAACATCGCCAATTATACCAAATTCAGGGTTGAATTTGATTTCAAATAATTGAGAATAAATGTAAGCAAAGGAATTTTTATAGCCAGTAATTGTTCCTGAATAGCAATAATCATACATTTCTTCATCAATGTAATTTGATATTGTCGATGGTTCGTACTCTATTTCACATCTAGGATTTTTAATTGTAATATTATTTAGCTTTGGCGCATAAAACGCACCAAAATAAATATTTTTAACGCTCATAGGAACTTCAATATCAATAATTCCAGTATCATAAAAAGCCATAAAATCTATGAATGTGACGCTCTCAGGGATTTTTATGCTTTTAAGAGCTGTGCATTCAGCAAATAATGCAGCACCTATTGTTTTAATGCCATTTGGCAAAACTAAATCAGTAAGGGATACATCGTAAACAAATGCAGCATCACCGATTTCCTTTACACTTTCTGGAATATTAATTTTTGTCAAGGATACACAAAATGAAAATGCAGCATTTCCAATATACTCTAAACCATCTGGTAACGCAATGCTTTCAAGTCCTGCACATCCAGCTATTTGATCGGGATTAATAAAAATATCAAATAAATCAATTTCACCAACAAAGGCAGAATCTGCAATTGATTTTACTGAATCGGGCAACACCAGATTTGTACCCATTGGAATTTCTCCCTTGTATTTATACAATACATCGCCAATATAAACAATGCCATCTGGCTGAGAATTGTACCATTCAGTATTATAAAAAGCATTATCCTCAATTTTTACAGACTTTGCGGACGGAAAAGATATCTCTGAAAGATTAGTACAAGATTCAAATGATTGAGCACCAATAATTTTTATGCTATCTGGAATTTCAACACTTATTAAACCATCAGTTTCAATAATTTCAAAAGTTTCCTCGTCAATCTCACCTGAAAAAGCATTAGGAGAAATTGAAACAGTAC
>JAVBRC010000197.1:0-5056 GCA_031548405.1 Oscillospiraceae bacterium
TCAACTCTCCCCCTCGGAGTCCTCGCTAAAAAGCCTAACTGCATAAGAAACGGTTCGCAAACATCTTCTAGTGTTATTGCCTCTTCACCAATTGCTGAGGCGAGTGTTTCAAGACCTGCTGGCCCTCCGTTATAGCCCTGAATAAGCATTGTAAGCATTCGCTTGTCAAGACTGTCTAGTCCAAGCGCATCAATTTCAAGCCTGTTAAGTGCGATTACAGCTATGTCACCAGTTATTTCGCCATCACCCATTACTTCTGCAAAATCTCTGACACGCTTTAACAGTCTGTTAGCTATTCTCGGAGTTCCTCTTGAACGCTTTGCAACTTCAAGTGCACCATCTGAATTACATGGTATTCCTAAAATATTACTACTTCTTCTTATAATATCACTAAGCTGTTCATTATTATAAAGCTCCAGTCGCTGAACTATACCAAAACGGTCACGCAATGGTGATGTAAGCTGACCAGCTCTTGTTGTAGCACCAACAAGTGTAAACTTTTCGAGGTCAACTCTTATTGAGCGTGCTGACGGGCCTTTTCCTATTATTATATCAAGTGCATTATCTTCTAATGCGGGGTAAAGTATTTCTTCAATCGCTCGTGAAAGTCTGTGTATCTCATCGATAAACAAAACATCATTCGCCGAAAGATTTGTAAGCAATGCCGCAAGATCGCCGGGCTTTTCAATCGCAGGGCCTGTTGTTATCCTTAAATTTGCACCCATTTCATGAGCGATAATTCCAGCAAGTGTTGTTTTTCCAAGTCCAGGAGGGCCATAAAGAAGAACGTGATCAAGCGGTTCTCCACGGCGTTTTGCAGCCTCAATATAAATCGCAAGATTTTCCTTAACCTTATCCTGTCCTATATATTCCTGTAGTGTCTGAGGGCGGAGCGTGAATTCTGTTTCAACATCTGCCTCGGTAAACTCAGGCATAACAGCTCTGCTCTCAAACTCCATATCTCCAGTTTCTATCAATTTATTCTCCCATTATTTCATCTGACTGCCTATAATTTTCAATGCACGCTTTATAATCTCTCCCGATTCAAGCGAGCCATCTATTTTGGAAACTGCCGCAGCTGCTTCTGCCTGTGTATATCCTAAAACCATCAGTGCTGACATTGCCTCTGAAACATTGTCACCAGTAACAGCTTCTGCAACCTTAAAGCCCTCTGCAAGCTCTTTTGAAGTAGTTTCCTTAGCAATTTTGTCTTTCAGCTCCAATACAATACGCTGTGCAAGCTTCGGGCCGACTCCCTTTGTTTTAGTAAATACCTTACTGTCACCAGATGCGATAGTAAGTGCGAAACGCTGTGAATCAAGGTCGGAAAGTATTGCAAGTGCCGCCTTAGGTCCAACTCCAGAAACAGTAATCAGCATTTTAAAGCAGTTGAGCTCCTGTTTAGTGTAAAATCCGAAAAGCTCAACGTTGTCTTCTCTTACATGAAGATAAGTAAAAACACTTACTTCCTTTCCTACACTTTCAAGCTGTGAGGACGTAGCTAAGGTTGTTCTGCAAGCGTAACCTACCCCACCGCATTCCACAACGGCAAGAAATGGTTCTTTATGTATTAACGTTCCTTTTAAACTATATATCATTTTTATTTATCTCCGTTTGATTTTATTATCTTTTTTGCCATGCTTTTTACATATCTGAAAAATCACTTTGCAAAAATGAAACGATATTTTCAAAACTACATTAGCTCTTCATTCTTTCTTTTTCTATCACAAAAAATAAAGAATCAAAGAAAAAGGCTCTTCTAAGGCATTAAGCATTTCACCCACTGCGGTGGGCGACCAAGGCTCTGCCTTTGGAAACCGCAATTTTTGAAAAAATTGAGTAAACTTTTCCTTCGCCATTCGGCGGGGATAGTTAACTTTGCAAGTCTGAGGCTAATAGATATGCACTATCTTCCACCCTTACAGCAATGCCCATGACAAATAGCGAGCGCAAGAGCATCAGCCGCATCATCAGGCTTGGGAATTTGTTCAAGCTTTAGTATACGTCTTGTCATATCCATGACTTGTTTTTTCTCTGCTTTTCCATAGCCAACAACCGCCTGTTTCACCTGAAGCGGTGTATACTCAAAAACTGGTACATTATGCCTGACTGCGGAAAGAATAATCACTCCCCTTGCCTGTGCAACATCGATACCTGTTTTCTGGTTATTAGTAAAAAACAGTTTTTCGATTGACATACAATCTGGCGAAAACTTTTCAAGAATGTAGTCCATATCTTCAGCGATGCTTTTAAGTCTTAGCGGAAAGTCGGTGTGTGCCTCAGTCAGGATTGCACCGTATTCAAGGGGTGCAAAATTCATTCCAGAATAGTCAACAATTCCGAAACCAACAATGGCGTAGCCGGGGTCTATTCCTAGTATACGCAAGCAAACTCCCCCAAAATAATATTTATATTTTATTATAACATAAAATGTACCAAAATTTCAATAGATATCTACGAATTATGTTGTTTTTTAGTTTTAGGGCAGAATTTTGCGGAGATGGTTGACTAACGGCACGCAAAGCGAAGCGACATCAGTTTAGGTCAACCCTTTTTAAAGGGTTGCGGTTTCCAAAGGCAGAGCCTTGGTCGCTCCGCAGAGCGAAAGCTTATAGCCGTAGGGCGCATTTTTTCTAGTGAAGCAGCGTGACGCTGCACCCAATCGCCGTTCGGCGGGTTTAGTTAACAAGAACCCTTAGTATACCTACGTCGAGTTCTACCAATTTTTCAAAATGCCCGATAGGGACAATTTTGAAATGTCAGAAAGTCTAAATCTTGCGAGTTTAATAACCCCAAAAAGTCCATTAAGCTTATTATTCACAAGCTTAATGGACTTTGGTTTTATTTTAGATTATCTGGTTTGTTATTCTGATGTTTCAAAATTGTCCCTGTCGGGCATTTTGAAAGACTGGTAGAACTTCTACAAGGCATACTAAGTATTCTTTTTTCACTTGTAAAAAAGAATACTCTTGTCGCCTATGGGCGACAATTCACAAGAAAAAGTACGTTTCTACGGCTGTAAGCTTTCGCTCTGCGGAGCGACCAAGGCTCTGCCTTTGGAAACCGCAATTTTTGAAAAAATTGAGTAAACTTTTATGCGCCGTTCGGCGGGACAACTAAACTATCTCCGCCAAACTACATTACTTCACCTTTGTACTATTAAACATCAATCCAGACTGTGGCTCAATTTTCAGTGTTATAATATTCTTTTTATCCTTTTCAACGCTCTTAACAGTCTTTTTCCTCTTTTTAATATCTCCGCCAAATTCGTTCCATCTACTGTGAAGAATAAGTTCAAACTTTGTTTCGTCTTCAACCTCAAAGCTTATTTCTTGCACAACCCCTGAGAAATTAAATGCACAAATTATACTGTCATCGTCATGCTTTCTTTCATAAATATAAACGCATTCCTCAACAGCATCAACGACCAGCCACTTAAACGAGCTAATAGCATATTCGCTCGCATATAACGCTTGTCTTGTATTATATAACTCGCCGAGTGTTTTCATATACTTATGAAAAGCATCGTGTAAAGGATACTCTAAAATTCCCCAGTCCTGTTCACGTTCTTCGTCCCATTCCCTGAACTGTCCAAGCTCATTTCCCATGAAATTAAGCTTTTTCCCTGGATGAGTATACATATACATATAAAGTGCTCTGCATTGCAAGAACTTTTCATCATAATCGCCGTACATCTTCTGAATAATTGTAGCTTTTCCATGTACGCATTCGTCATGTGAAAATGGCATCAAGAACAATTCATTATAAAAATATGCCATTGAAAATGTAAGCTTGTGATAGTGATTATGACGCTCCCAAGGTGGAGTTCTGAAGTAATCAAGAGTATCATTCATCCAGCCTAAATCCCATTTATAATCAAAACCTAAGCCGTCATACGCAACGGGTGCAGTTATTTTTGGGTACGCTGTTGAATCCTCCGCCATGAGCATGGCTGTTGGATGACGATCCTGTAAACCCTGATTCATCTTTTTGATAAACTCAACTGTATAACCGTTTACACCTCTTGCAGGATCTCCACCCCAATAAATTGCACGGCTTATTGCATCCATTCTTAAACCGTCAAAATGAAATTTATCAAGCCAGAAATTAGCTGCTGACTGAAGGAAACAACGTGTTTCACTTCTTGAATGGTTGAAATTACAAGTCCCCCATTCACTGACACCAACGTCTGAAGGTGGATATTCATAAAGGTAAGTTCCGTCATACTTATCAAGCGCATAGCCATCAATTGCAAAATGAACTGGTACAAAATCCATTATCACGCCAATTCCTGCGTTATGGCATTTATTCACAAGATCTTTAAGCTGCGAAGCAGTTCCATATCTTGAAGTCGGACTAAAAAAACCTGTATTCTGATAACCCCATGAGCAGTCAGCAGGGTGTTCAGAAAGTGGAAGGAACTCAAGATGTGTATAGTGATTTTCCTTGGCATATGGAATTAAAATATCTGCCATTTCGCTATAATTATACCATCCATTAGGATTATTGGAATTTGTTTTCCACGAGCCGAGATGAACCTCATAAATGTTCATTGGTCGGTCATAGTTTTTAGTGCGGCTTCTCATCCAGTTTTCATCGGTGAATTTATATTCATCAAGGTTAACTATATAAGAAGCAAAATTCGGACGGAGTTCCATTCCGAAGCCGTAGGGGTCGCAATGTTCACGACGCAAGCCATCCTTTGAGTATACAACATATTTATACATATTACCAAAATTCGCATCATTAGTATAATAAGTCCAGACTCCGTCAATAATCTCCATATCTATTTCATTCCAGCCATTAAATTCGCTGATAATGGTAACCATTTCAGCATCTGGCGCATATGTCCTGAAAACAAAGCAATCATTTTCTTTATGCACGCCGAAAAAGTTATAGCAGTCAAAAATATCACCGTCATAAAATTTCTTTAAATCCATAATAATCTCCCCTCGTATATTTTTTCACTTTGTAATTTTATATTCAGCAAAATTAAATTTTAATAGCCTGATTTTTTTATTATTGGAACCAATATATTTTCTCCAAACTTCATAAA
>JAVBRC010000077.1:0-2636 GCA_031548405.1 Oscillospiraceae bacterium
TAATTTTCTGGATAATATCAATAAAAACATTTCAATGTATAGACTGACCATTTTTGAACTATGGGAATTTGCTGTATAGAACTCGTATGTCATATTCTGCACCACTGATGAGAGTTCTGAAATATCCCCCAGCCATGTTATTTTATTGACAGGGATTTTTAGCTCTGATATAAATTCATCTGGTGCATCGAAATAAAACCAGTCATCTATATAGTCGTTTTCATGTGCTTGATAATAATGCGGTGTGCCTTTTTCGATTAGAACAAAAGAATTTGCTTTTGTTATGATTTTTTGGTTATCAATATGAAAAATTGCAGGGGTTTTTATTAATAACATGATCCAGCTTCCGACACCACCGGACATATTAATAAAAAAATTCTTGTCATGTTTATGATTATAACCGACACTGTACAATTTCATGTGTACACCTCATTATTAAATTTATTATAAAATAAAAATTGCATAAAGTTATATATAATTTTGCATATAAATACATTGGAATGTTATGTTAAATTGTTTATTATATATATAATAATATACGATATATGTATCTATTGTTTGTATAATCCATTAATATTTTTATAATTGTAGGTGATGCAATAAGATGTTAAGATATTTTGCTTAATTTATTATATACCGCCCACCGCCACAAAATGAAATTTTGTGGAAATGAAGCTTCGCTTCATTTTTCGTGCAAAGCACGAAAGTGGGCTGTATGACAAAAGCACGTGCCGCTTTGCGGCATTGCAAGCTACGCTTGCACACAAATCTTCTTTGAATATTTGTGCCGTGCTGTAGTATAAATACGAGAGGACAGTAAATTTAAATGAAAATATGTACAAAAAAGATTTTAACTATTATTCTATCAGCTTTTCTATATATAACAATGTTTTGCGGATGCTTTGCTGATAATACTAACAGTCAGAACAATTATAGCAAATTTAGTGATGTAAGTTTATCTCAGGAATTAATTGAAAAAATTGATAATACTGTTGACCCATCACAGATGGTAAATTTAGATGAAGGAGTTTCAGAAAAAATGTATAACAGAGCACTTTTAAGCGAGGGAAGTCAGGACAGACTGGCAAATGCTATGAGAAAAGCTCAAATGGGTGAAAAAGTTACAATAGGCACAATTGGTGGTTCAATTACAGAGGGCAGCAGTTCAACAAAATACGAAAATTGTTATGCTTATGGTTTCAATAATTGGTGGGTTGAAAAATTTCCCAAAGCTGAAATTAATTTTATTAATGCAGGAATAGGCGGAACTGATTCATACTTTGGTGTGCATCGTGTTGATGAACATATACTGTCATATAATCCTGATGTTGTTATAGTTGAATTTGCTGTTAATGACAAAGACAGAATTTTAAATAAAAATTCTTATGATAGCTTAGTGAGAAAAATTCTTTCAGCAGAATCCATGCCAGCAGTAATTCTTCTTTTTAACACTATGCAGAACGGTGAAAGTATGCAGGATATTCATATGGAAATCGGCAAAGCTTATAATCTTCCTATGATAAGCTATCATGATGCAGTTTATCCTGAAATAAGTGCAGGTACTTTAAACTGGAATGATATTGCGTCCGATTATGTACATCCAAATGATGCAGGTCACAATATAATCAGGCAGCTTATTACTAAATATCTTGATAATCTTTACGGAAAACTGGATTCTGTAACAAATACACCTTCAAAATTTTCTGATAATGCATTAACAAAAGACTATTATAAAAATGCTTTAATATATAATGCTTCAAATATTACTGCTGCATCGGCAGTTGGTTTTGAAGTGAGCGGAAATACTATATTCCCAAAATTAAAAGATAACTGGGTTACTGAATCAGGTGGAAGTCTTGTATTTGAAGATGTGGAATGCAGCAGTTTTGGGGTATTTTATTTAGTAACTAAAGATGGAATTTACGGTAAATATGATGTTTATGTAGATGGAGAAAAAAAGGCTGTTTTAAATGGCAATGTTCCTGACGGATGGGGAACTTATGGCATATCAAAGCAGATTTTTCTAAAGGATTCAAAAGAAAAACATACAATAGAAATAAAAAATTCAGAGGGTAATGAGGATAAAGCATTTACTGTTATTTCTCTGCTCATAGGATAATGTACTATAGTGAAGACGAGTAGGCATGAACATAAAAAATTAAATTCTAACCAAGTTATGATTAATGTTGAAATCATTTGATTAATTTGCTATACTTATTATACTACAGCATGGCACAAATTTTAAAAGAAAATTTGTATGCAAGCGTAGCTTGCAATGCCGCTAAAGCGGCACGTGCTTTCGTCATACCGCCCACTTTGGTGCTTTGCACGAAAGAATGAAGCGAAGCTTCATTCGTCACAAAATTTCATTTTGTGACGGTGGGCAGTATATTAAATAATCTGAGGGAATGGTGACTACATGAAAAAATATAAAGATGAATCATTTTCAGCGCAGGAACGTGCGGAAGCATTAACCGAAGAAATGACAGCTGATGAACAAGCAGGACAGTTAAAATACAATGCTCCGTCTGTAGAAAGACTTGGCATTCCCTCATACAACTGGTGGAATGAGGGACTTCATGGTCTTGCAAGAGCAGGTACAGCAACGATGTTTCCGCAAGCTATTGGACTTGCAG
>JAVBRC010000159.1:0-22754 GCA_031548405.1 Oscillospiraceae bacterium
AGGCTAGCGTTCTAACCAACTGAACTACCAGGCCATAAATGGTGGGAACAATAGGGCTCGAACCTATGACCCTCTGCTTGTAAGGCAGATGCTCTCCCAGCTGAGCTATGCTCCCATTTACATTTATCATCGCTGTATCTCTCAGCGACTTAATCATTATACTACATATCTTTTACAATGTCAATACTTTTTTGAAAAAATTTCAAAAAAATTTTCAAAACTTTTTTATGGCAATACCGCATTGCGAAAAATACGCTGGCAAGATGCGTACAAAGCCATTAAACAGGCTTTGTGCGATGTTGCATTAAGGCTCTTACTTCCTCAGGAGTAAATTGATATTTCTTACCACAGAAGTGGCAGCCAACGTCAATACTGTCCATTTCAGACGCCATACTTTCAAGTTCTTCATTGCCGAGTCCAGCCAGAATTGCTTCTGTACCTACTCTTGAACATTTACACTTGTAAACAGCTTCTGCCTCATCAAGCATATTAGGCTCAAGTCCTTCAAGAAGGGAAAGTGCAATTTCTTCAGGTGATTTTTCGTTAAATAAATCTGTAACAGACTTTATTCCAGCAATATTTTTTTCAATTTGATTTATGCATTCTTCACTTGCAAACGGCAACAGCTGTACCAAAAATCCACCAGCACAGTTTACAGTCAAGTCAGGGTTCACAAGAACTCCAAGCCCGCAAACAGTTGGAACTTGCTCACTGGACACAAAATAATTTGCGATATCTTCGCCGATTTCACCAGAAACAATCGGAACAGTTCCACAGTAAGGCTCTTTTAGGCCCATATCCTTTGAAACAACCAATGTTCCGTCCGTCCCTACTGCACCAGCTACATCAAGCTTGCCAACACTATTAAGTGGTATTTCAACAACAGGGTTCTGAACGTAGCTTCTGACATTTCCCATGCCGTCTGAAACGGCTATAAGTGTTCCTGTCGGGCCGTTTCCGTTCATTCTGATACTAAGCGAATCATCCTTACCCTTTAAGCCATAGCCCATAAGGGAGGCAGCAATCGTAAGACGTCCTAAAGCGGCGGTTACAACTGCACTTGTTTCGTGTATTCTTTCTATTTCAGTAACAATATCCGTTGCGTCAAGTGCCATTGAAACGGCTGACGCATCCTTTGAGATTGCTCGTTTTAAAATTCCCATACTAAATTTCACCTTTGCATTTTTTACTTTTTTTTGCGTACCGCAAAAACTGCCCTCTGAGTTGTTTCACAAACAGGCTCAGAATTATCACTATCACAGCACATCAAAATCTCAAAGCCAGTATTTGTAAGAAGGCTTTCGATTTCAGATAAAGGGTATGCGTTTTCATAAAAGCTTTCTTCATATCTACTGTACATATCATTATTATCAGGTACAAAGAAATCAAGCTCAATTAAAACACGGCTGTTTTCACAGCTGTTTTGCCAAACGCAATAAACCTCATCAGTGTTATATATAAATGTATGCTCACCCAGTATTACTTTATGCTTATATTCTGTATTAATATCAAAAATAAAAAGTCCGTCAGGTTCAGTAAAGAGAAAAACCCTTTCAAAAACCTTTCTTATATCGTCCAGACTATCAAGATGATTAAGACTATCAAGAGCACATACAGTTACATTGACATTTCCAAAAAGGTCGAGATTTCTCATGTCCTGACAGATATACTGTATGTTTTTTCCGTTATCAAACTTTTTATTCATTGCCTGATTAAGCATTTCGGGGGAATTGTCAACGGATATCACATCATATCCTAGTGTGTCAAGTTCCTCTGACAGACTGCCGGTTCCGCAAGCAAGGTCAAGAAGCAAGCCATGCTGTTTTCCGCCAAACTTTTTTATAAGTGAATCAAAATAGACAGCACGTTGCTTATAGTCAATATTACTGGTCAGAACATCATAATACTGTGCGAAAACGCTGTAACTTCTATTCATCCTTATTCTTTTCCTTCATTCTTCCAAAAACTATATCGTATCCGTCACAGCCGTAATTGAGCGAACGGTTTACACGACTGATTGTAGCAGTGCTAGCACCAGTTGAGCTCACAATATCATTATAAACATGATGTTCACTTAACATCTTAGCTACCTGTAAACGTTGTGACAACGCTTTAAGTTCCAAAACCGTACATAAATCCTCGAAAAATGCATAACATTCTTCTCGTGTTTCAAGGCATAAAACAGCGTCAAACAAATCGTCCATAGCCTTATCTTTTAATTTATTATTCACAGAAAAATCCTCCGTTTTCAATTCTATGCATTTATTAATTATATTTTAGCACATTACAACATAAAAGTAAAGCCTAAAATTTAATTGATAAAAACGAAATTAATTTTAATATGGAGTTTTATCGTACATTTTCTTAAGTTCTGAAAGAGCCTTCTTTTCAATTCGGGAAACATATAATATCGCTTATTATAAATGTTCTGGTACTTCTAATTCTTTGAATCTGAAATAAATCAGAATTTCTTTGTTTTCAGTTAACTCGATACGTTCAATAAGACTGACAAGCAATTCACGGCTATATTCTTCAGCGTTCAGAAATCGTGTAACAAGTTCCTTGACGTTTTCTATATTCAATTCAATATCCTTATCATCTGAATCTTTTAGTGTCAGGATTTTCTCTGTAAGAATAGATTGTTCTTCCTTGAGCTTTTTATAAAATCTCTGAAAAATTTCATCATCTATCTCACCAGATAATTTATCATCGTAGATTCTATCAATTTTATTTTCAACGATTTTCAATTTATATTTTAGATCGGTTACATCTTTCTCCTGACGCCTTTTTTCGGCTTGCAGAATTTTCTGTGTTTCATCATTGATTTCAGCCATATTAAGTTTTGATAAAAAATTATTGCATACTATACGAACTTGTTCAATTACAGCGTTGGTAACAGTCTCAACTTTAACACAATGGCAGGTACATTTTTGATATTCAGTAAAACGTTGATATGTCCTGCATATGAAGTAAAGTACTTCTTTATTGCCAGCAAGCTTTCTGTTGATAACTCCGAGTGAATAGCCACATTCGTGACAAAAAACAAGTCCTTTTAATGGGTACTCATAAGTACGGGAACGAGTGTAATTACGGCTCTGGATCAACATATTTACTTTTTCAAATGTTATTCTGTCAATTAAAGGCTCGTGCGTATTCTCTACAACTGTCCATTCGTCACGGGGCAACTTGATACATTTCTTTGACTTGTAACTTGCCTTCTTAACTCTGCCTTGTACCATATTTCCTATGTAGACTTCATTCTTTAACATTTCGCTGATACGCTCTGAACTCCATTTGCCCGAAAACGGACCATTAACAGAATTATTAATTTTCGCATATTGGGCAGGTGTAGGAATATTTTCTTTACTTAATATCATTGCAATTTCCCGACAAGACTTTCCATCTAAAGCCATATCGAAAATATAACGAACAATTTCTGCGGCAGGCTCATCAATGACTATCCTATTCTTTTCTTTTGTTGATTTCTTATAGCCATAAGCTGCCTTTCCGCCAATAAATAAGCCTTTACGTTGTTTATCATGCTTTACACTGGTAATCTTTTTGGAAATATCCTTGGCATACATATCATTAAATACTGATTTGAACGGTATAATATCACTGGCATATCCATCTGTATCAGTATCAATACCATCAAGCAGCGAAATATAACGTACACGATTCTCTGGGAAAAATTTTTCCATATAGTAACCAGCATAAATATAATCTCTGCTTAATCGTGACATATCCTTTGTGATTACCATATTAACCTTTTTATTTTCAATATCCCTGAACATACGCTGTAACGACGGACGTTCTTGTGTTGTACCTGAGATTCCATCATCAATATACACATCATATACATTTAGCTTTTGTTGCTTGGCATATTCTTCGAGCAACGAACGTTGATTCTTGATGCTTTCAGAATCATTGCCATCTTTTTGCTCATCCTCCTTTGAGAGCCTTAAATAAAGGGCTGCGGAGTAGTTTTGTGGTTCGTCTACTTTAGGATACATATTGCACCTCCAAAATCGGCGACCATTCATTTTTTACATAAATATTATAAGACCTATCTGGATGTGAAGTCAAGAGTTTTTTTGACATAATGCCTTGACCTCCTTTTCAATCCATAGCATAATAGAATCCCTTAGGATATCTTTACCGTCTATGCCATCTTCTTTATAAAAGACTTTTATTTTAATTTCAGATGTCTTACTCATAATATAGAACCTCCATAAATATAGTGTTACTTATGTTTATGCGGAAACAGGCTTGTACATTGCCTGTATGCATTTATTTATTGGTGGTTTCTTTAAGTTTGCTTAAACAAAGCAAGGAGTAAAGTTAACCGAAAATCCTTTTAACTTGCAAGCTATGTTTATATTATAAATCGCATTCATTGAAAATGGAATTGACAAGTTGCTTCCTGATTGATATAATGTTTAGGAAGCAATATTTTCAAAGGGAGTGAAGTAAGATGAATCATATGTACTATTTACTTTCAAAGGGAACAAATCTTGAAGCAATCTACATTTGTGAAAATGGGAACTACATTGATCGCCCTGCGGTAAAAACTGGAGTGTATCCTATGGGTGTATTGCTTTCAAGATCAATCGGACTTTTAACACTTTGGGCAGAAACAGATTTCAATCTGTTTAAACAGGAAGATCTTATTAATAAAGCATTTGAGAAATTCCCTGGAAAGGAATCATCATTTTCAAGAGTTGCAGAAAATGATATATATGCTAATGCAATTTTTAAATCATTTTTAAAAGGACAAGGGTATATTGACTCTGATAAAACTTTCCAAAAGTCAGTTAAATTACTTCGAATGCTTATCAGATATATAAATTTATGTCAGAAAGACGTATATTATTGTTATAGTGAATACTTGAAAAAATTGTTAAATTACTACAAATATGATTTGCCTCAATTTTTGTCATTTACAACAGAACAGTTAAACTCAACTGATATATCATCTGAAGATGGCATAAAAAATTTTTTTATGAAAACAATCCAAAATAAAGTAACTTTTGATCCACCTATAATTAATAAATCTAAAAGGCTTTTTGCAATTCCAGGTATTCACAATGAACCAACACAATTAGGCACTTTGCAATTACCTCTTGATGTTTTTGAAATTTTTGATATTGTAGATTTAATTGCTATTTCACTTAATTGTATATTTGATAATCATTTTGTAATAGGTAAATGCCCATATTGTGGAGATTTATTTGTTACCCATAATCGAAAAATAAAATACTGTCATAGTTCTTTCAAGAGTAAAAATGGGTGTTATGAATATAACAAACTTGAAAAACAATTATTACGAGAAAATTCAAAAGAAAGTAATAAAAAACATAAGAACATTAGAACTGCGATGTCGAATAAGTTAGGAACATCTGATATAAGATATCTTAACTTTCTTAGCAAGTCTCAAGATTTTAGAAATAAAATAAAGACCCGCGATTCAACGGAAGAAGAATATATTTTTTGGATGCAGCAATATTGGGAGGATATTAAGATGAAATATAAGCATAATAAAAAAGCATGAAAAATAACATTTTCTCATGCTTTTGGCTTTGCGATTATGTTTAATTTGTTTTACTACTATGGATTAGATAAAAACGTTGAAATGTGTTGCAAAACATATTGAGTTGAAACCTTTCAAGTTCCATTTATAGTGTAATTTATTTCTTTGTTATACAAATTATAATATCTATCAGAAGCATCACTTTCCGATTTGTTTTCAGAAAAATATAGATTACATGTTTCTGTTGTGATTATATTATTTTTATTGATTAAAATGAATGATAATTCTAAAATATAGTGGCTTTCTGATGCGTTTTCTCCATAAAAATTAGATACTTTATCACTTTCTTCAGTTTCACCATTGACTTCAACATGAAAATGCATTTTTTCATATCGGAAGATTATACGTTCTTTATTATAAGCTGATCCATTCATAAGATTTGAAGTCTTTTTGTTTTTAATATCATAAATAATAAATCTTTTTAATTATATTTTGCAATATTTTCAGTTTTATTTTCAACATTAAATCGCACTATTTGTTTGTTGTCTTTAGTCTCGTCATTCCAAATCCATAAATCATTATCTGGATGTATCTTGAAAAGAAAGTGAATGAGAATTATTGTATTAAAATGGCATTAACAATTACTGCAATTACAATTATTTTGTTTTTAGATATCCACTTGATTACTTTTCCCATAAATTATTCCTTCCTTTTTTGCTCTAACGCATCCAATAATTTATCAAATATCATCCTTTCGTCTAGAAACACATAAATTCCAGTGTGGTAAAATTGTTCTAAAATTGCAGCTGCACAACCTGCACTTCTGCCTTGTCCATAATCACACTGACAGATGATATCCATTCCCTTATTATAAGCATTATATACAAATTTTGACAATTTGTCAACCTCTTGGAAGTAGCTATCATAGCTAAAATCATACTCTGGCAGATTTTCTAAAGAAATGTCCTGTAATCCAATCTGAAAGACATCATTAACCTTATTGGAATAATCAACAGGCTTGTAATCCTGTTCCAGTTTTAACATCAATGGGTCATAAAAGCTGATAACAGCTACATTATCTGGGAAATTATTCTGTAATAGTCTTTCAATTTCTTTTCTGGAATAAATTCTTACATTCAATTTTTAGCCCTCCACAATGTTCAGATACTTATAAATCGTTGGATAAGACAAATTACAGACTCTTGAAAACTCCTTTTTATTTATTTCACCCTTTTTATACTTCGGATAATGCTTATAAAAGATACTTGGAATATCCTCTGGAGTTGTAGCAGGTCTGCCGATAATCTTACCTTTTGCTTTTGCATTCGCCATACCACTTTTCACTCTCTGACTAATGATATTTCGTTCTAGTTCGCTGAATACACCCATCATTTTGAGCATTCCCTCTGTCATAGGGTCAAGCTCCTTACTGCAATCGACTACAAAATTGCCAAGCATTAATTTGATATGCTTATCTTTGGCGAGTTCGATAATATCGCAAAGCTGTTTGGTGCTTCTGGTAATTCTGCTGACTTCTGTTGCAACAATGGTATCACCAAACTGAACGATACTTAATAGCTTCTTGAGTTCTGCACGGTGTTCTTTCATACCACTTTCATACTCAAGGTAAATTGTGGTATCCGTTGCACCTTGCTGTTTTAGCTCTCTTACTTGCCTGTTTATATCTTGCATTTTTTCATTTGTGGAACATCTCGCATAACCGTAAATCATAGTCTACACCTCATTTATATCTTATGTGTAAATATTATAAGATATAAATGAAAAGAAGTCAACTGTTTCTTTTATAGTTTCAGCCGTAATTTTTAAAAATTACGGCTGATTTTATGTGGTATTAAATTATAAACGGAAAGAGATGTTTTCTTTATTTTATTTTTTTAGATATTTATTTGTGTTATGTCTTTGAACCGCTCCCACAATTGCAGCAGCATTAGCTTCTTTTCTTGCCTTGTCAGCAATTGCATTTTGCTCATCTATTAAGTAATTTTGTTCATTCAACAAAGCATTTTGAGTGGCTGCCTGTTGATTAGCAATCTGCTGTTCTCTGATTTTGGTCATATCCAAATCCCTCTGTAGCTTTTTATCATAACTTTCAATAGCTTCTTTAATATCATAATCACTACTTGAAATCATATCATAAATATATTGCAAAACTGGAATTCTACGATACTGCATAGGTATAATTTTAGTTGAATCATAAATATGGTTTAATTCAGATTCTGTAATGTCCAACTCATTTTTAACTTTCTCAATCTTTTCATTATGCTGTGTAGTCCATTTGTTGCGTTCATCGTTATACTTGGGAATTGTTTCTGTGTCATAAATCCGTTTCGCATTCTGATACTTTAAATTAGCACTTTCTTGTTGCTTATCAAATTCTTTATCTAATTCAGAGCATTGCTGTTTATATTCATCAGAATTACGAATTCGTTCTTCATCTGCAAGTTTTTCGTTTTTGAAGATGTGGAAATAATAAATGAAAAACCACGGCCAAAAAACCAGAGATGGAACAATTGCTTTTACCTTATCCATCTGCAAATTTGACTTTACAACTGGATATGTTCTGACAATTGTTTCACATATAGGTGCGGCTGGAACATTTTTAAAGCTTTCTGCGGAGATTTGATCTAGGTTATTTCTTAATTTAACTAAAGTGTTTTCAATTTCCAATGCCTTTTTTACTGTTTCAACTTGATTTACCTTATCCACTATTATTCTCCTATCATAATTTAATATTTATGTGAAGGATTTCACATATAAGAGGATTGTTTATTTCCTCAACGCTGCAACTTCTATCCAAGCATCATTTTCCCATTCAATAGAAGAGCGGTAATCGCTTTCGGAAATAGCTTTCCTAATGGAATTCTGAAACGCAATATATTCATCATAATTCCATTTGCTCCAAGGCTTAGAGGTGCTTTCGCTGTACTTACCAATTGCACCATTCTTTTTGGGGACGCATTCTAATCCCAAACAATATTCTAGCTTTTGAGTATCTGAACCGACAGCTTGCATAATATAGCTGTCAACAGGAATGTGCAGATAATTTTTCAGAATAGAATCGCCCTCAATTAACAAAACGTATTTCAGCATCATATTCAGCCACTTCTGTGCTTGTCCATATGTAAATTCACTGATTTCGGCATAAGTTTTGCATATTTCTTCACAGATACGATTATGATCCCTGTCAATTAATTCTTGCTTTTCTTCATCAGAGGAACAAGTATTGACAGCGTTACATAAGAAATTATGCTCTTTCGCTAACTTATCGCATACTACGTTTTTGTATTCTATTTTTTTGTCTACATCTTCCGTAGTAAATCGAATGGTTCTACATAAATCAAGATAAGCTCTTTCAGCAAATTTTTTGTATCGGTCATCTTGTGTATCGCTTTCTTTGATTTTGAAGTACTCAAACATAAAGAATTCATTTACCATAGTATTCACCTTTCGTTCTGGTCTTATTGGGAAAGTGTGTTACATAAACTTACTAGGTTCTTCGTTTATTGCATAACAGATGGCTCGAAAGCTCTTATCATCCAGTGTTTTCTTACCATTCATCATAGAATCAAGAACCTTTGTGGAAATACCAGCTTTTTTTGCAATGGTTTCAGTTTTCAGTTTATTATTTGTTATGTAGTTGCTAACTTTTTCATACGTTTTCATAATAAAAACTCCTTTTCCAGAAAATCTGGATTTAATTTCATTTTATCACAGAATAGCTGTGAAGTCAAGCGGTTTTTACAGATTATCTTGATTATTTTGTTGACATACCAGATTTAATAGAGTATAATCAATGTAGAGGTGATTTGATGAAATATGAGATTGGTACAAGAATCCGTAAATATCGGGAAACATGCGGTTTTAGCCAAAAGGAATTAGCAAAAAGAATTGGCGTAAGCAACAGCAGAGTTTCCAATTGGGAACAGGGAATTAACCGACCAGATGCAGACATCCTTGCAGAAATTTGCAAAGCACTTAATGTATCACCAAGTGAATTGCTTGATGTCAGATTATCACCGGACGATTTAGACGAACAAGAACGAAAGGTGATTATGGCATACCGAACCAAAGTAGACCTACAGAAAGCTGTCAATATTCTTTTAGGGATTGAGTAATTACTTGTAGAAATACAACTTTTTTACCCTAAAAAACATTACACTTTCCCGCTGTTAATAACGATTCTAAAATAGATATAGTTTTTGTGTTGAAATTTGTGCGAATTCAACAGTGAATAAAACATGATTTTAGAAAAACCTTATATATTAATAAGGTAACGGTTAGGACTGTTCTTTGACGGATTTTTAAGGAAATAATTTGGTACACAGTGACTGGGCAATACTTATTTCAGAAACTTTCTGTGTAATTTTACATATAGAAAAAAGCCATTGATTTTTATAATCAATGGCTTTTTCGTTATTAAAAGGGTAGGTAGGGTAAGTTAATATTCTATAATGTATATAAAAGTACATTATTTCTAATTAATATAAGTCTTTACTTTACCTTACCTATCTACCCAAAACAGAAAGATATTATTTGTAAGAAGGAGGGAACTTATAATCAGGCAGCATTTTGTATTGTATTGTGCGACTTTGGGATATTGGTGGACATACGATGTATCTTAACAACTACTGCCATGGTGAAATTTCTTGACTTGATAGTGTACATATCTTTCTCCTAAACGATAAGATATTGTTTATATATTTCGCATTTGGCTTCTTCATATAAAACAAAAAACACATTCAACTCGTGGCTTTTCACATAGCTTTGCAAAAGCATCATCACACCTTGTGCAATTCTATCATCCTCAAAGCCATATGAACCAGTTCCTATTGCTGGCAACAAAAGATGTTTATAATTATGTCCAATGGCAGTTTTCAGGATGTTCTTATACGTTTGAAGAAGCAATTCCAATGCCTCATCATAATTTTCATAATCCCATACTTTTGGTCCCTGTGCAAAAATAATATCCATTCCCAGATTAAACCCTGGTGTGATACGAACTTCTGTCACTTGCATCTCATTCTTGCCTGGTGCATTAAAATAGGAAATATCATATTTTTGTGAAGTATAATTTTCAAGCAGATCCACACCAGCTTTTTGGAAAATTGCACCGCTCACTCCTCCGCCTGGACGCATCATTGGATTGGTTGGATTTACAATACTGTCGCCATATTGCAATATCTCATCAGATACAATATTTCCAAATAATATTTTTAATTTGCCCATTTAACATCTACACTCCAATTAATTTTTTACATTATACCACATTGCCTATCGCAATAACCCTTGTGGAGATACCAGCCTTTTTTCTATGTGTTTTGTTTTCAGCTTATTGCTTGTTATTTAGGTGCTAACTTTCCCATAAATTTTCATAAGAAAAATCCTTTTCCAGAATATCTGGTTTTAATTTCATTTTATCACAGAACAGTGGTGAAGTCAAACGGTTTTTACAGATTATCTTGATTACTTTGTTGATGCAATAGATTTCATGGGGTATAATTAAAGTAGAGGTGATTTGATGAAATATAAATTGGTACAAGAATCCCTAAATATAGAGAAACGTGTGGTTTTAGACAAAAGGAATATTTCAGAAAATTTCTGTGTATCTTTTTATAAAAGTCATTGACTAAAAAGTCGATGTTTTTTTGTTACCTCAGCATAGGGTAAGATGATAATAATTTTTCTATATATTATAAAAAAGCTACCTTTTAGAGCTAATATATATCTTTCATCCTACCCTACCTACCCTCTTGTCAAATCCTTGTTTTACACTCAATCTATGTATTTATCTGTTTTATAATAATCGGGCAGGGTCGGCTTCACTGAATTATCAGAGAAAGACTCCTCCGCAAACGGTGGACATAGTTTATAATATCTTCCCCTGTGCTTCGTTTCCACAATTTTCTTTCCAGTACGTTTTTCAATACGCTTAAGCAGGCTTTGACCAATGTAAATGCTACTGATATTCAAGGACTTAAATCTCATATTGAGACTTTCTGCTATCTCAGCAGCTGTCAGCTTATTCGTCCATTCTGATTGATCAACTGAAGTGTCAAAAATCACCATAAATTCATCCTCACCTTTCAGAAACGTTTCAAATTTTTCGTTACTACTATTCACTGCCTTTTGTTCTTCTTGTGAAAGCAGATAACCCATTGAATTACGATTGTATTCACATAGCATCTGTCTCCAAAACTGTGTATACCATTCTGGAGAGTGATTAATTATCTTTTTGACATCCATATTATCAACAGGTATTGTCCAATAACGTCTATTTCCAGTTTCATCCGTAAGGTATGTCGATGGATTTACAGTTCCGCAGAATGAAGTTTTACGAAGTCTTACCACCTCCTTACGAGCATAAGGTTCTCTATATCTGTCATATCGCTCAGTAATAAACGCTTTCAGTTCGGATTGCTTCTTATTTGTAGTACTGTCAATTTCACCCAACTCACATATCCATACTCTTGTGGATGAAATAATAGTGTCCTTGTTTCGCATATCAAGAACAGCACCACCTTTGAAGAATTTTTCCTTAATTGCAAGGTGATGGAAGAGTTCAGTTTTGCCAATACCTTGTTCGCCTTGCAGAACAAGAATTCCTTGAGAAGATATTGGTTCCCCCTCGCTATTAAACAAAATTGCTATGGTCTGCAAAGCCCACTTTCTCGCAAGTGTCATATGAAAATCATTTGATAACCCCATCATTTGATACAACTCAGGCAATCTGTCAGTACCGTCCCACTTGTTTTCTTTCAATAACTCAATTACTGGATGATAGCGATTTTCTTGTGCAATATATTCGAGACAGTCATATATTAAATTTTTTCTTACCTTTTTGTAAGCTAATTTTGCCATAATATCCTCCAAAGCAGTAGCAAGTAATTCAAAGCGATTTTCACCATTGAATATTGTGGATGGCTCTGCAATCTCAAAGTCATGGCTCATATCATTATATCTAATTTTTATTCCAAAGGTTTGAAGAAAACCACGACAAATTTCAATGCTAAGATAACGTTTTTTCTTTTTTACTGTACTGATTATCAACAACGCTTTATAATCAACTATGGGAAGCTCAAAGTTAAGATCCAGAATTCCAAGATTATAAAGCTTAGGTGGGATATATTCAGCACTTGTTTTAATTGTTTCATTATAGAACTTCAATGCCGCTTTCCAAATACTATCAAGCTCTTTTTTCTCCAAAGGCGGTAAACACCTATGAGATTCATTGATAAATGTTTGATACGCCCTTTTGTCATCATCCCCATATCGTTTAAGAGTACAGCTAGCAAACTTATACATCGTGGTGTTACGTTGTCCTTCGGGTATAATATTGGAATCATAACTCTTTGCTTTTTCTGCTTGTCCATCGATTGAATTATTACTGACTGTTTTCATAAAATCGTACAAGCGTGTATTGCCCTCATAGTATGCAATGATTGGATTTTCTACACCGAAAAAGAAACGTGCTGCATCTTTAGCATTAGGGTCAAATGATGGAAAGTATCTGCAAACAGATTCCTTATGTTTTTTATAATCAAGTCTGTCAGTAATAAGAGTGTCAGGAAAATACACATGAAATTTGGGGCGAGGAGATTTGTCACCTTTCGGTTTCATGTGATTTCTGGAATAGGAAATATAAAACGGTACATCTGGAAATGCCTTTCTTACATCCTCAGGTGTTATCCAATTATCTGGATTGTCGCCATCAGTATTATCAACATCAAACATGTTACAGTCAGACTGAATAAAATTATCGTTCTTTCGATAATTTTCCTTGTATTCTGCACAAACATGGTCAAATGAAACAGCTTTTTTCAAATCATCTTGATTGAATATTACTAATTTGTTTGGGTATTTTGCATTTTTAGCGTTCTGTCGAACGGTATTATAGTATAATGTCATATAAAAATTATTCATGGTAATTCCTCCATCGGAACCATTCATATTTCATTTTCTATAATAAATACTGCTGTACGGCGTTTTATGAGGTTTTAATTTTAGTAGTAAAACTCCATACTGATGGTAACAAACTTTCATAAAACACGGTTTAAATAGTGCAGAAGCCATATATAGCAAGCAATTTAATAATGCTTGTCCTATTTTAGAATAATAAAAAAATGAATGGTCGCAATTAATTTTCATTAATACCATTCATTTATGATAAGCGGGTTTATATACATAAGAACGGGAAATATCCATTTTGTCTGCAACCTCACGCTGTGTCAGTGGCAGACATCCATATAAACCATATCTGTGCTTAATAACATCAAGTTCACGTTCCTCAAGGCAGGTATCGAGAAACTTGTAAAGCTGACCAGAACGTATTGAGAGATCAACTTTTTCAATTATGTCCTCACCGTCACCGATTATATCGATTAAGCTGAGTTGATTTCCGTCCTTATCAGTTTCGATTGGTTCGTCTATATAGAGGTCAGATGCGCTCTTCTTTTTTGAACGGAAATGCATTAGGATTTCATTTTCAATACACCTGCTTGCATATGTAGCAAATCGATTACCCTTTGAATAATCAAATGTTGAAACTGCCTTTATAAGTCCGATTGTACCGATAGAAATCAGCTCATCCTGATCCACGTTAGTGGCATAATATTTTTTTATAATGTGTGCAACAAGCCTGAGATTATGCTCTATAAGGCGAGCTCTTGCGTTATCATCGCCTTCTGCCATCAGACTAAATGCTTCTTCCTCATCTTTTTTTGATAGTGGCTTTGGAAAAACATTTTTGCTGTCAATGTGGAGTGCAAAACAGAAAAGATTTGATAAAACCGTGTTTACAATATTAAAAATCATAATGTTTACCTCCTTGATATTTTATACTATGCATCAAGGCTTGTTTTATATAATCACAAGAGGTTTTATGTATTCAGCATAAGAAAAGGAAGCTTTTCAGCTTACTTTTATAATACTTTATTTTTTAAGCAAAAACTTTGCAATAGCAATTACATCGTATAAATTTGTTAGAAATGTACTAAGGCAATAACACACAAAGCTCGCTTAGCGTCTTTGCACACATTTTACTAGCATATTTTCTGTAATCTTGCACAAAAATCCCTTGACATACGCTAGTATGCCAATGGATTTTTATACAATCTAACGAAAAATCTGCCGTCGCAATATGCATACAATCTTTATGTGGTATTAAAGTAAGAAACAATTTGCCGTATTTGATTGAAAATAACTATATTATGTGTTAAAATATAGTTAGAGTGACACGGCATAAAGCCTGTCTGTCAAACTTTTCTATAAATTTTTATGTAAGATTGTTGTCTTAATTTTAATAAAAATAGGGTGGTGGTTTTATGATTAGAATTGCGATTGTTGATGACGATATTTATGTAGGGTCTAAAATAGAAAAAATGCTGATAACATATAGCAGCGTATCGACATACGACTTTAAAATTGATGTTTTTCAAAGTGGGGAAGAACTTTGTAAACATATGATTAATGAGCAAAAATTTGATTTAGTATTTCTTGATATTGAAATGTATGGCTGTAATGGTATTGAAGTCGGAAGAATTATCAGGGATGAGCTTAAAGACGACATTACCCAGATCGTATATATTACTGCACGAGATGGATATGAACGACAGTTATTTAAAGTCAGACCACTGGATTTTATTAAAAAGCCGTTTACTGAAAGCGTAATTGTAAATGTTGTCGATACATATCTTAGATTGCACTCTCAAATGAACGAACTTTTTGAATTTATCTGCGAAAGACAGAAAGTCAAAATCCCATGTAAGGATATTTTGTATTTTCACAGTGTTGATAAAAAAGTCAATGTTTATACTAACAAGACCGTTATGGGCTTTTATGGTAAGCTTTCTGATATTAGTGATAACCTACCACATGAATTTATGATTATTCATCAGTCCTATATAATAAATAAGGTTTATGCTGAAAAATATAGTTATGAATCGGTCACAATGATTAATGGACAGCAGTTACCAATAAGTCAAAATTATCGGAAAAATGTTAAAAGGCTCATATCATTAAAACGTGATATGGGAAAGGAGTTTTTCCATGTTTAAGATAGAAATCATAACATACTTTGTGTCCAATTTATTTAGAGTATATGTAATGTTTCGATTTTCAAATGCTTTTTTCAAAGAAAAAAAGGTGAAAACCAAATTAATTATACTTAGTTTTTTCGGATATTTCCTTATAAATAGTATTGGATACATGGTACTGCCAAATATATTGATTAATATATTAACAAACGTAATTCCATATTTTTTAGTTAACCATGTATACAAATCAAAATTGCGTACAAGATTGCTTGTATCCGTTATTGGTTATTCAGTAAGCGTTTTTATTGATATAGGAATTTTTTCAGTCGAAACGATTTTTAAAGTAAAAACAATAGTTGTTTCATCAGGTGTAGCAACCTCGCTTATGATATTCCTTGCTGAATTGTTATATGAATATTATATAGCAAAACCTGAAGAAAACAATGAATTAAAAATTAGGCAATTGATTTTAGTAATATTTGTTCCAGTTGGAAGTGTTTTTATTGGTTTGAAATCTATGAATTATTCAGATAAAAATTATCTGGTTGAATCAATGATTCTGTTTTTGATAAACGCTGTTGTTTTTCAAATGTATGAATCACTTAAAAAAGCTGAGAAAGAAAAGTATGAAAAGCTTATGCTGGAGCAACAAAACATTTCTTATATTAATCAGATAAACATAAGAAATGAATCAGAAGAAAAAATAAGAATACTTAAACACGATATGAAAAATCACCTTTATAAAATAAAAAATCTGGCTAGTCAGGATAAAACAGATGAAATAAACAGTTATGCTGATAGTATGCTTGAGTCAGTTAATAATTCTATTGAGATGTGTGATTCTGGTAATTATGATGTTGATAGTATAGTCAATTTGAAACTCTCAAAAGCTTGGAATGAAGGTGCCAAAATTCATCTTGCTGTAACGGTACCCAAAACACTGAATATAGACAGTTTTGATTTAAACAGAATACTTGGTAATTTATTTGATAACGTACTTGATGCAATACTTAAAGCTGAAAACAAAATAATTTATTTTAAATTAAGTTATGAAAAAGGTATTGTTTATATCTGTTTAAGGAATACTTTTAATGGTCAGTTGAAATTCAAAGAAAATAATGACCTTATGTCTATAAAAAGTAATCATAGTGAAACACATGGTCTTGGCCTTAAAAGTATTAAATCTGTCATTGAGAAATACAACGGTGAATTCGAATACGAATGTGAAGAAAATGTATTTTCAGTTTATATTATGATGTATGAAAAATAATTACAATTTATAAGGGCTGTTGTACCATCAAATATGGTATGGCAGCCCTTTTGAATTACAAAAAACTTATTATAAGCTATAACCACGGCGATATTTGCGTATTATTTTATTTTTTTGTAACGCCACATAAATTAACAAGATTCAACTAAAATAGCAGGGTACTTTTCCATATTTTTCTTTGTGCAATTTCACGAAAACTTTAAATTTCGCCATTAAAACATACTAATTTCGCCATGTTTCGGCACAATAAGTCTTTTTGTGATATAATTTAGGTGATTTCATGGGGAAGGAGGAATTGTGATGAAAAAGTTTATTTCAAAGCATATTTGGAAGCTTGGTAGTTGTGTGGCAGCTATGGCAGTTATGATGACAGCGGTGACTGCAAATTCAGCTTGTGTCTGGTTTAGTCATCAGGAAGAACTTCCTAAAACTGCTAAGAACCTTCGCAAGTTTTAATGTTTAGTAAGATGTCTGTAAAAATAACAGAAACACTTGAGAGCAAAGGAATTATTCAGGAATCCGGAAAAGAAATTTGTGCATACGGTATACGTCAGATACTTTCCTCGTTACTAAATATTGTTACAATGCTCTTGATTGGTATTGCGATGAATATGTTACTTCAAGCTGTTATTTTTACTCTGGCATATATACCTGTTAGGATTTTTGCTGGTGGATTTCATGCTTCAACGCCGCAAAGATGTTGGGCAGTATCGGCTATAATGCAAATAATTGTTCTCGGCATATTAAAATATATATCAGAATCACATTATGAGCTTCTGACAATAACGTCATTGATAGCCAGCATCATAATCGCCTTGCTGTCACCTGTGGAAGACATGAATAAGCCATTAGACAAAAAAGAAAAGTATGTTTATCATATCAAAACTATATTTTTAATCACTACTGAAATTACTTCTTTAGTTATTATAATGTATTTTTTTAATATTGGAATGATTACTTTAACGATAGGAATGGTGTGGATAGCATTATGTGTTATGATTATCATCGGAAAAATCAAAAACGGTATAATTAACAAAATTGCCAGAACTAGCAAAGAGTAAAAAATGGATGTTGCATCAAAGCAACATCCATTTTTTATGTCATATACTGCTATCCTTTGCCTATATTTCAGGTCTTGTATAACGAAAATGCATATTGTGAATCTTCAAACCACTCTGAGCAAAATAAAGTCTGATAGTCGTAAAACGAGAAAACATTGGAATTTCCTTTGAAAATGAAACAGGTAGCCCGTTCGTTCCGTTCCATGTAAACGTACCGTTTGCAGTCCCCATACTAAACATAGTAACTGGAATTTGCGCCAGCTCGCTTTGCTCGGAGGATGCGGTTATAGTGACATTATAATATCCAGTGTTTTTTACGTCAAGCGCAAAGCTGAAGTTAGTTCCTTTTTTAGTTGAAATTTCATCAAGCGGAAGTGTCAGCTCATTATCAATTGGATAAAATGTAACGTCTGATTCGTCATAATCAGAATTGCTCTCTGTACGATTTATCACTGTCACCTGTGTTGCCTCTCCATTAAGACGCTTGATTGCATTTGTACGGATAAGGAAATTACATATATTTACAGCACTTCTTTGAAGCTCACTTCTCAAAAGCGTTCCGCTTTCAAGACTTTCCAAAACGTTATCATTATTTTTTTCTCCGTCAGCACAAACCATGTAAACATCATTCTGTGCCATTACCATTGCTGAAAAATTAGTTTTATCAACAGGCTTGTTTCGTTCATTAATATTTGCCCACCAGTCCGACATTACAAAACCGTTAAAGCCCCATTCGTTTCTTAAAATCTGAGTATTAAGGTCAAGGTTTCCTGCTGTCCAAAGACCGTTGACAGCACCGTATGTTGTCATAATTGAATCAGCATTGCCCTCTTTAACTGCAATTTCAAACCCTTTCAGATATATTTCACGCAATGCTCTTTCTGAAATAACTGAATCAAGATCATGACGATGGGTTTCACGATTGTTACCGCAAAAATGCTTAATCGTTCCAGTAACACCCGAAGAGTGTAACCCCTTTAGCTCTGCCACTGCAATAGTTCCGGTTAAAAATGGGTCTTCTGAAAAATATTCAAAGTTTCTGCCGTTAAGTGGATGGCGGTGAATGTTCATTCCTGGACCTAGCAGGCAATCAACCTTGTTTGCAGACATTTCAAGTCCCATTAGCGTGAAAAGCTCTGTAATAAGTGTGCGGTTAAAGGTTGATGCAATCATTGTTCCATTTGGCAGACTGAATGCTTTTGTACCGCAATCAAGGCGCATTCCTGAAGGCCCGTCCGAACAGCATCCGCATGGTATGCCCAGCGACTGCAAAGCGTCAGAAACACCGCCAAACGCAGATGCAGTACCAGCTGTAACCTTAGGGCTTCCCATGCCCTCGCCCCTTACTATGCAAGAAAGGTCATAGTCGGAAAGCTGTGCTACAAACTCTTTTATTGTATTTTTACCAACTAAAACATCAGAAAGCTTTATTCCTTTATCACCTGTCTGGATAATTTCTTCAGGTAAATTTTCAGCATGGCGTTTTTCTTCATCAATTTCAGAAAGCGGAACAGCTTCTGTATTAACTACATATTCATCGTTACCAATGCCAGTTGGTTTCATTCTTCTGAATGGCATAACTGGTGCAAGTGCCTGTTCATGCTTTGAAACGATTTTCAAGGCGCGGTTTTCATAAGTGAAAGACTGCTCGGCTTGTCTTACATCTGTACCGACATAAAAATTATAGTTACCCTCTTCAAGAACAAAGCATGACATTGCCCCTGTCTTGCCTGAGTCATCATAAGATGCAAAATCAGAAAGTCTTACACTTATTTTAATTTCCTGTTGCTCATCTGGAGCAATTACATCAGTTTTTTCATAGCCGCAAAGGACTCTTGCTGGCTTTCCAAGCTCGCCTTGAGGTGCTTCAAGATAAATCTGGACAACCTCTTTACCACTGAATTCGCCTATATTTTTTACGTTAACATTAAATGTAAACACTTCATTTTCTTCGTTTACAGAAGTAGTTTTAACTTCAAAATTAGTATATGAAAGTCCAAAACCGAAAGGATAACGAACCTTTTCCTTTGCGAATGTTTCAAAATATCTGTAACCAACATAAATATCTTCCGAATAAAAATCCCTGACACCGTCACCAAAATATTCATCTGAAGGGTAATCAGAAACGTTGTATGCGATTGTGTCAGTGAGTTTTCCACAAGGGCTTATTTTCCCTGTTAAAACATCAGCCGTACCAGCGCCGCCAGTCATTCCGCCCTGCCATACATATAAAATAGAATCGGGGTTACAGCTTTCAATATATCCCATATCAATTATATTTCCGACATTCAGCAGAACAATAACCTTAGAAAAATTTTTTCTTACCAGCTCAAGCATATTCATTTCAATCATAGTAAGAAGATAAGAACCCTCGTCAAGCTTGTTATCATGTTCTTCGCCAGCCGACCTGCCGATAATAACGATTGCTGTTTCAGCACTTTGGGAAATATTTTTCACGAGTTTTTCGTTAATTATCATCTCTCTTTGTGACCAAGGTTCTTGCCCCCAACCCTCACCAGCTTCAAAAGGATTTTCCTCATCCCATTTTTTATACACGTCAAGAAGTTCTTTATTAACGTTGATGCCACTTTCCAAAAGACCATCTATTATACTGGTAACCCTTGACACATTAACTTGTCCACCGGAACCAGTGCCGCTTTTATAGTAGTGAAGCTGTATTCTGCCGAATACCGCCACTTCATCTTTTGTGTTGAGGGGTAAAGCGTTGTTATCGTTTTTAAGCATTACAATGCCTTCTGAAACAGTTTTAGTAGCTATTTCGGTATATTTATTCCAATCTAATATTTTATTCATGTTTTTCACCTTTCTATTGTTATAGTTAACTTCGCCCGACGAATGGCGAATCAAAAGTTTACTCAATTTTTTCAAAAATTGCGGTTTCCAAAGGCAGAGCCTTGGTCGCTCCGCAGAGCGAAATCTTATAGCCGTAGGGCGCATTTTTCTAGTGAATTGTCGCTATAGCGACAAGAGGTATCTTTTTTGCAAGTGAAAAAAGATACCTAAGTATGCCTGCGTCGAGTTCTACCAGCCTTTCAAAACGCACGATAGTGGGGAAGTTTTGAAACGTCAGAAAGTCTGAATCTGGCGAGTTGATTTAATAAAGAACTTAAAAAACTATATCTAGCAACTAAACTAACCCTAAAACACTTCATGAGTTCCCCGTTCTTTCTTTTTTCTATCGCAAAAAAGAAAGAACCAAAGAAAAAATACTCTTGAACGATAAAGAGTTTCGCTCGTTGCGACGAGCGACCAAGGCTCTGCCTTTGGAAACCGCAATTTTTGAAAAAATTGAGTAAACTTTTGATGTCGCTTCGCTAATGTTGCAGTTAGTCAACTATCCCCGACGAATGTCACACATTTCCTACATATAAGAATACCTTAATCATAACTATGTGTCAAGCATTTTTAAGTCTAAAATATAATCTTGCGCTATATTGAAATTTTCCTGAATTTATGGTATATTTATAAAAGTATTTATCTTGAAGGACGGTTTAATTATATGAATTTTGAAAAGCTTTCCGATACACTGTCAATATGCGTCAGTGAGGAACATGGCTTCGGAACAGATGCGTTTTTGTTAACTCACTTTTCTGAATATAAAAAAAAAGACCTCGCCTGTGATCTGGGGACAGGTTGTGGTATAATTCCAATGATTATGCAGCGAAATAATCCGCCAGCTTTGACTTATGCTGTTGATATTCAAAAACAGGCAATCAATCAGCTGAAAATCAGTCTTGAAAAAAGTAATGTGAATTCCATTGTTCCGATATGTACTGACCTGAAGGAGCTTTGGGAAGATGCCCCATATGGAAAATGCAGCCTTGTAACCTGTAATCCACCATATAAAGCCTCTAACGCTGGGATTGAAAGTGAGCTGGATGCACATAAAATCGCAAGACATGAAATTCTCTGCGATATTAATGATGTCTGTAAGGCGGCATCAAGGCTTTTGAAATTCGGTGGCAGACTTTGTCTTTGCAACCGACCTGAAAGACTAAGTGATGTGATATTTGCAATGAAAAACAACGGCATTGAACCTAAAAGGCTACGTTTTGTAAGCAAAACACCTTCGACTGCACCATGGCTTTTCCTTATTGAAGGAAAAAAAGGCTCAAAACCTTTTATGAAAATAATTCCGCAACTATATATTTGGAACGAAAACGGATACACGGACGAGGTTCAGGCAATTTATTCTGCCGGACTTGAAAGGGAGGATAATTGCTGATGGGTACACTTTTTGTTGTAGGAACTCCAATTGGTAATATGGACGATATAACGTTCAGACAGCTTAAAACACTTGAGGAAGTCGATTTTATTATTGCTGAAGATACACGAGTAACAGTTAAACTTTTAAACAGGTATGAAATAAAAAAGCCACTTGTCAGCTATCATGGGCATAGTCCGGAAAGCTGCGCAGTCAGTATTGCAGTCAGGCTGCAAAATGGAGAAAATGCTGCGATTGTTACAGATGCTGGAATGCCTTGTATTTCCGATCCTGGGGAAATTCTTGTTAGAATTTGTGCTGAACAGGGGATAGACGTAAAGGTTGTACCAGGGCCTAGTGCCGTTATATCAGCTTTGGCTATTTCAGCGCTTAATACCTCACGCTTTGCTTTTGAAGGTTTTTTATCAGTCAATAAAAAGCAACGATTTGACCATCTTGAAAGTATCAAGGACGAAACAAGAACACTGATTTTTTACGAAGCACCGCACAAGCTTATGAACACTCTTCAGGACTTTCTGAAATATTTCGGCGAAAGAAAAATTTCTCTTTGCCGTGAATTGACTAAAATTCATGAAGAAGTTTTGCGTATGACAAT
>JAVBRC010000126.1:0-6812 GCA_031548405.1 Oscillospiraceae bacterium
ACAGAAGAAGTTATTGCACGTCAGATTAAGCTTGACCTTTTTGATGTTTCTACTGAAGATGTTAAGAAGACAGTTATCGCTTATGAGCCAGTTTGGGCTATCGGTACTGGTAAAACTGCTACTGCTGATCAGGCTGAAGAAGTTTGTGCATTTATCCGTTCAACTCTTGCTAAGATTTATGATCAGGCAACAGCTGATGCAATCACAATTCAGTACGGCGGTTCTATGAACGCTGCTAATGCTGCAGAACTTCTTTCAAAGCCAAACGTTGATGGTGGACTTATCGGTGGTGCTTCTATGGTTGCTGCTGACTTTAACACAATCGTTCAGGCTGCTATTGAAGGCTAATAAGAATAATAAAAAAATCGGAAGAATAAAGGCGGTTGCAATAATTTTTGCAATCGTCTGGTCTTCCTTTTTCGTTACTGATCTTTATGCATGGGTAACAAAAATGCTCCCATTTTTTGCAGTGCCTGGTATTGTGATGATGGTGGATCAGTGCTTTATATAGGCATATTTTACACCATTGAAAAGAATGTTGATCATGACGAATATTTTAATAATGGCAATAAAATTTTCACATGGAGAATTTGTCCTTGGTTCTGTTAAATTATATTTTAAATTTGAAAGGTTAAGTTTATGAGTAAAAAACCTGTTGCTTTAATTATTATGGATGGCTACGGCTATAATGCTGAAGATTATGGTAATGCCATTTCTATCGCTAAGAAACCAAATCTTGATAAGTATATGCAAGGACCTAATACTATTATTGGTGCTAGTGGTCTTGATGTTGGTCTGCCTGACGGGCAGATGGGAAATTCTGAAGTTGGACATACAAATATTGGTGCTGGAAGAATTGTTTACCAGATGCTAGTTAAGATTTCAAAGGATATTAAAGATGGTACAATCTTTGAAAACGCAGCTTTAAAGTGTGCTATGGAAAGCTGTAAGGCTAAGAATACTGCGTTACACCTTATGGGACTTCTTTCACCAGGTGGTGTACATAGCCATACTGAACATCTTTACGGACTTCTTGAAATGGCTAAAAAGATGGGCTTGGAAAAGGTTTATGTACATACATTCCTTGACGGACGTGACGTTCCTCCATCATCTGCTGCTGACTATATGCAGGATGCTTGCGATAAGATGAAGGAAATCGGTGTTGGTTCTGTTGCTACTATCATGGGACGTTTCTATGCAATGGACAGAGATAATGCATGGGATAGAGTTGCAAAGGCTTATAATGCAATGGTACTAGGTGAAGGCGTTGAAGGCGATTGTGCTGTAAAGGCAATTAAGGATTCTTATGAGAATGATATCACAGATGAATTCATGCTTCCAACAGTTTGTAACAAAAACGGAATGATTAATGCTGATGACAGCGTTATTTTCTTTAATTTCCGTCCTGACCGTGCAAGAGAAATTACAAGAGCTTTTGTTGAAGAAGAATTTGACGGTTTTGAACGTAAAAACGGATTTTTCCCACTAAATTTCGTTTGTATGGCTCAGTATGATGCAACTATGCCTAACGTTTCAGTTGCATATCCTCCTACTGCATTGGATATGACATTTGGTGAGTATATAAGCAAGATGGGTAAAACTCAGCTTAGAATTGCCGAAACTCAAAAATATGCTCATGTTACATTCTTCTTTAATGGCGGTGAGGAAACAACATTTGAGGGAGAAGACAGAATTCTCATCAAGTCACCAGATGTTGAAACATTTGACATGAAGCCTGAAATGAGTGCTTATGAAGTAGCTGACGCTGTTGTTGAAGCAATAAACGCTGACAAATATGATGCTATTATTCTAAACTACGCTAACTGCGACATGGTTGGTCATACAGGTATAATCGACGCTGCAAAGGCAGCTGTTGAAGCAGTTGATAAATGTGTTGGAAAGACAGTTGATGCAATCCTTGCAAAGGGCGGAGTTGCATTTATTACTGCTGACCATGGAAACGCTGATAAAATGTGTGAAAGTGATGGCTCTCCATTTACTGCACATACAACAAATCCAGTTCCATTTATTGTTGTTGGACAGGATGGCTGTGAACTTCGTGAAGATGGCGTTCTGGCTGATATTGCACCTACAATGCTAAAGGTTATGGGGCTTGAGCAGCCAGTTGAAATGACTGGAAAATCAATTATCAAATAAAAATTAAAGGCTTTCATTCTTGGAAGCCTTTTCTAAAATTGGATTATTATAATAGAAAATCCATATGGTGAATCTACTCACATATGTAGCTCGAAAAGAGTTATAAGAATATTATGGTTTAAATTAATTGATGATTATGGAAGAAAACTTGTAACACAATAGATATAAAATCCCCTTGCTGAAATTTATTTTCAGCAAGGGGATTTTCTTATGCTTCTTCAAGCATTTTTGTAACAGTTTCTTTGACAATACCAGGGTTAGCCTGTCCCTTGGATGCCTTCATACACTGACCAACAAGGAATCCAAGCGCATTGGTTTTTCCATTTTTATAATCAGTAATAGACTTTTCATTATTTGCAAAAACTTCTTTTACTATATTTTCAATAAAATCTGAATCAGAATTCTGAGCAAGTCCTTTTTCTTCAATAATCTTATCTACTTCACCATTATTTTTCATTATTTCCTCAAACACTGTTTTGCCAGCTGAATTTGAAATAACTCCACCTTCGATTTTTTCGATAAGGGCACAAAGCTTTTCAGCTGTTAAATTAGTTTCTGAAATAAGCTTTCCAGTTTCATTAATATATTTTGCAACATCACTTAAAATCCAGTTGCTAATACTCTTAGGCTTGCATTTATTTAGTGCACAAGCAGTATCAAACAGTGCAGACTTTTCCATGTCCTCGGCAATTAATGTTGCTTCAACCTGTAGAAGGGAATAGTCATTAACATACCTTTTTATTTTAGCATTAGGCAATTCTGGGATTTGTGCCTTTAATTCTTCAATTTTTGATTCGTCAATAACAATAGTCAACAAGTCAGGTTCTGGGAAATATCTGTAATCCTGTGCATCTTCCTTAGATCTCATTGGGAAACTCATACCCTTTGGATCATCCCATCTTCTTGTTTCCTGAACAACAGTTCCGCCGTTTTCCAGCAATTCAATCTGACGCTTTGCTTCAAATTCAATACCTCTAACAGCTGCACTAAAACTATTAACATTCTTCATTTCTGATCTTGTACCAAATTCCTTAGCACCACGTTCTCTTACAGAAACGTTAACGTCACATCTAATAGAGCCTTCCTGCATCTTACAGTCTGAAATATTTATATATTGTAAAATAGATTTAATTGTTTCGAGATATGCCTTAGCCTCAGCTGAACTTCTGATATCTGGTTCTGAAACGATTTCAATAAGTGGAACGCCACATCTGTTCAGGTCAACAAGCGAGCCTGCAAATGCATCATCATGTAAAAGCTTTCCGGCATCTTCTTCAATATGAATTCTTGTAATGCCCACCGTTTTCATTTCACCATCAACCATAAATTCAAGACTTCCATTTTCGCAAAGCGGAACATCAGCCTGTGAAATCTGATAGGCCTTAGGCAGATCAGGGTAGAAGTAGTTTTTTCTATCTTGCTTACAAACTCTATTTATAGTGCAATTTAATGCATGTGCCATTTTTATAGCAGATTCAACAACCTGTTCATTTAAAGTAGGAAGTGTTCCGGGCATTCCCATACAAATTGGGCAAACCTGTGTATTAACCTCAAGACCGAATGCATTTTTACAGTCACAAAATATTTTTGAGTCAGTATTCAGCTCGGCGTGTACTTCAAGTCCTACAACTATTTCATAATCCTTCATGTTTTACCTCCTTAAAGTGTCTTTGACAATACGTCAAAACCGCCGCATATCTGTTCATATCCAAATGCAGCATCAAGAAGCTGCTGTTCACTAAACTTACTTCCAATCAGCTGAAGTCCCATAGGCATTGACTTGCTATCCTTGCCACATGGTAAGCTAATTGCAGGAAGTCCTGCAATATTTGCAGTTACAGTGCAAACATCATTGTAATACATCTTAATTGGATCGCCAATGTTCTCACCAATTTTAAATGCTGACGAAGGAACTGTTGGAGTTGCGATAATATCACAATCACTAAATGCTTCAGCAAATTCAGCTGTAATTTTATTTTGAATACGCTTAGCCTTTTTATAGTATGCATCAAAATAGCCTGAACTCAAAACAAAAGTACCGAGCATAATTCTTCTCTTAACTTCGTCTCCAAAGCCTTCGCTTCTAGTTTTTTCATACATATCTACAAGACCGTCATAATTTTCAGTTCTATAACCATACTTGACACCATCGAATCTTGCTAGATTTGATGAAGCTTCAGCAGAAGCAATAATATAGTAAGTATTAATGGCTGATTTTGTGCTTGGAAGTGAAATCTCCTTGATTTCTGCTCCATTTGATTCCATTTCTTTGATAGCTTTCATTACAGATTCTTTAACTTCAGCATCAATGCCTTCACCGAAATATTCTTTTGGTATACCAATTTTTAAACCATTTATATTACTTTTTAAACCAGCTGCATAGTCTGGATATTCAATTTCCTTTGAAGTTGCATCACGTCTGTCATGACCACAAATAAGACTTTGAAGCATCGCAACATCCTTTACGGATTTTCCAAATGGCCCAATCTGATCAAGTGAAGAAGCAAAAGCAACAAGACCATATCTTGATACACTTCCGTAAGTAGGCTTCATTCCAATTGCACCACACAAAGCAGCGGGTTGACGAATAGAACCGCCTGTATCAGAGCCAAGTGTAAGTATAGCTTCTCCTGAGGATATAGCAGCAGCAGAACCACCTGAAGAACCACCTGGTACACACTCAGTATTATAAGGATTTCTTGTCAAATGCATATATGAGGTTTCTGTTGAAGAACCCATAGCAAATTCGTCCATGTTCATTTTTCCGAGAACTGTCATTTTAGCATTGTTAACTTTATCCATAACAGTTGCATTAAATGGGGGAACATAGTTCTCAAGCATTTTTGAAGAACAAGTAGTTTTTATTCCCTTTGTGGAAATATTATCCTTTATTCCAATTGGAATTCCAGCTAGTGGGTGAAGATTTTCACCATTAGCCAAAGCATTATCAACGGCTTCTGCGTTCTCTTTTGCGGAATTTTCACAAACTGTCACATAAGCACCAATCTTATCTTCAGTTTCATGAATACGTCTAATTACATCATTACATATTTCAGTTGCACTGCATTCTTTATTTCTAAGCATCTCAGAAAGCTCAGACGCAGTTTTCTCATATAACTTCATAGCTTATTATAACTCCTTTATTTATTCAACTGTTTTTGGAACAACTAAACATCCTGCTTGAACTGATGGTGCATTTGCAAGAAGTTCCTCACGCTTGAATTTATCTGTTACTGCTTTATCTTCACGAAGTTTCATCGGATTTTCTTCATCAAGAAGTGAAAGTGAACTGTCAACATCGGGCATATCATTGACCATGTTTACAATCAATTCCATGTCTTTTTCAAATTTCTCAAGCTTGTCATCTTCAATTTTAAGTCTTGAAAGCTTTGCTATGTGTTTGATATCAATTTTCATAACAACCATCCTTTTTTATTTAGTTATATCAATAAGCTCCTGTTCGCTTATTATTTGTATACCAAGCTGTTGTGCTTTAATAAGCTTGCTGCCTGAATCTTCACCAGCAACAACATAACTTGTTTTCTTTGAAACTGATGAGGAAACTTTTCCGCCAAATCTTTCGATAAGTTCTTGTGCATCACGTCTTTTCATCGTAGGAAGTGTACCAGTCAACACAAAGGTTTTACCTTCAAATCTTTTGTCACTGCTTCCAAACGCTGATTTATAAACCATATTCAAACCGTACTCTTTAAAACGATTTATTAAATTAAGTCTATGTGATTCTTTAAATGCCTTTTCAACGCTCTGTGCCATTACTGTACCAAAACCGTCAATTTTTTCTATATCGTCAGCAGTTGCATTTATAATGCTGTCAATATCATTAAATCGTTCACAAAGAAGCCTTGCAGCCTTAGAACCAATATTTCTGATTCCTAATGCAAAAACAAATTTATCTAAATTGTTAGATTTAGATGCCTCAATTGCATTAATCAGGTTGTCTGCCGATTTTTCAGCAAAACGTTCAAGTTCAGTAAGTTGCTCTTTTTTCAGTTCATATAAATCAGCAATAGATTTTATAAGTTCTTTTTCAAGCAGTACTGTTATAATAGCAGGTCCCAGACCATCGATATTCATTGCATCTTTTGAAGCAAAATGAATTATATTTTTTAGTAGCTGTGCCGGACAATCAGCATTAGGACATCTCAACACACTCTCATCTTCATATCTGACCGCTTCAGTACTACATACCGGACATTTTTCTGGCAACTTGTAGGGGAGTGAGCTTTCGCAATGCTTTGATGAGCTTATTACCTCGGGAATAATTTCTCCAGCTTTTCTAACTAGTATTGTATCGCCAATTCTTATATCCTTATCAGATATGAACTGCTGATTATGGAGAACCGCCCTTGATACACTAGTACCTGCAAGTAATATAGGTTCAAAAATTGCAACAGGTGTAATAGCACCAGTTCTTCCAACATTCACCTCAATATCAATTAGTTGGGTTTCTTTTTCCTCTGGTGGAAACTTGTAAGCGACTGCCCATTTAGGATATTTTGAAGTTTCACCCATTTCAAGACGTTGATCAAAACTATTAACTTTAATTACAACTCCATCAATAACAAAATCAAAATTATTTATCATATACCCTATATAATGTATTTAATTAATTATTTATTAAAAAAAAATACAAT
>JAVBRC010000144.1:0-27601 GCA_031548405.1 Oscillospiraceae bacterium
AGATTGCATCATAAAGGTCAAATGTTTCGTCAAGGTTAACGTCACCTTTGACAACATCTTCGCCTAGCGGAGGGCTTATAGCAACTAGCCAGCCATAATAATCAAGATTTATTACTTGATTAACACAATAATAACACTTTGCCAGTGCTATTATTTTTTTATCAGTAATTTCTGTATCGTTTTCATAATCTGAAAACGCAACACCTAACACTCGTGGGTAATGATATCTACCCTGCTCCCACAATTCCAATTCAGTCGGAGAGTATATTTGATATCTAATAGAATTTCCTAATAAATTGTCAAGTTGTTTTTCAGTAATGTTAGCTTTATAATATTCTGATGATGTTGGGTTAATCTTATAGAAATAACCTGTTAATCCTTGAGATAAATCTGGATATTCTGAATCAGTATAATTTGCGTCAGTGTGAATTATATTATAAAAATTAGTTGCACCATTGAGAGCGAAAAAGTCTTCATTACTCATTGCTAGAAGTTCTTCTAGAGTATATAACTTTTCATCACTTTCACCTGCGTTTACCAAAAGCACTCCTGCCATTGAAACCGCCATTATAATTGAAGTTAATATGCTTATTATTTTAGTTAATTTCATTTAAAATTTCCTCCTATACCATAAGTGGATTTTTTTATTCAGTCATAAGTAACTTCGCAATTTCAATTACATCGTATAAGTCGCAAACTCCGTCTTCATTAATATCCCCGATTTTTTGCTGTCCTTCGCTCAATGTAAAACTATGAACAAGATGTTTTGCTATCCAGATTGCATCATAAAGGTCAAATGTTTCGTCAAGGTTAACGTCACCTTTGACAACATCCTTTGAATCTCCGCCAGTAGCTAAAGCACCAGTTCCTGAACGTTCGCCATCTATAATTTGATTTGCACACATTCTTATTTTTGTATACAATATAAGATTTTCATTTGTTATTTCCGCACCATACAAAGAATTAACACTTATTGAGAAAATATAATTATAAATCAAATCACCATTCAAGTCTGTTGGTGATCTATAGGTGTATTCAATAGCATCACCCATTAATTCTTCTAATCTTTTCTCAGTTACATTAGCCTTATATATTGATGTATCTTTGTCAATAAGCCAACTATAGCCTCCTGTTAAGTAACCACCGAACTTAACTTGTCGATCTTTCATATACTCCATATATTCTTCAAAAGAATTCCAAGAAACTATTGTACTCCAATACTCCAAAAATTCTTCATCTGACATTTCAAGAAATTCTTCTAGAGTATATAACTTTTCATCACTTTCACCTGCATTTACCAAAAGCACTCCTGCCATTGAAACCGCCATTATAATTGCAGTTAATATGCTTATTATTTTAGTTAATTTCATTTAAATTTCCTCCTATACCATAAATTGATACAAATTCATTAACCTTTTCATTTAATGCGTTTATTTCTTTTAATTCACTTACAGTTGCAGTTGACCATAAGCTAGAATTTATTGCTATAACATCTGCAATGTTTACATCACCATCTCTGTTATAATCTGCCAATTCCATTTGAAGATCTGAAAGTTTTATTATCATTGAAACGTAATTCATAAGAAGACTAGAATCTGAAATTGTCACTGAACCATCGTAGTCAATATCACCTCTTTTTAGTGAAACATTACGATATGTAGTTTTTACACTGCTATTTCCAGTAAGATGTGAATAAGCAGTTACAATTTTACCTTTATTATCCGTTATCCTTAAAGACGATATATTTTTTCCAGGAACAATATCATTTGAACGAATATGCCAATTATATCCGCTAATATATTGAGAAATCGGTTCATCAAATGAACTATAATCAAACAAAATTTTCCCACTATAACCAATATTTTGATTTAATAAAAAACCATTTTCATCATAACGATATGATTGTTTAAAATTCCCAACTATTTTTGCATTAGCAGTTTGCCAACTAGTAACACTGTCAGCCGTTCTGTTAATTTGTAATTCACATCCATATAAGTCTGTTGTGTTAATATCCAATTCCCCAACTAGTGTCACTTTTTTATTAGCAACATTTATACTATAAAAATTGCTGACATCACTTGAAATATTAGAAGTAGAAAATGCTGGATAACGTGGTCCAGCTAAATTACCTTCCCAATTGTTAATGGTATTTACACTTACACGATTCAAAGCATCATAAAGAACCCAGAAGTAACCAGCATTTTCATCACTGCTAATAGAAGAAATACCGTTTTGATTATATGTTTTTCCCCATGAATTAGCAATCTTCAAAGCTCCTTTTTCGCAACTTTCAATTATACCATTCTGATTAACATCATAAGATATATTGTCATCATAGCCAACAATTGCAACCGCATGAGTATCAAAATTTTGTTGAGTGCAACGATAAACGATACAGTTACCATTTGTGTATACACTATTAAAATCGCATGGTGTTTCTGATGTTAAAACTTTCCCTTGATTTAATGCTGTTTTAATATCATTTAGTGCTGAAGAACTAGGCGAACTAATACTTGCAGTATTAGGAATAACGTATCTGTCACAGCTATCTATTCTCGTAGAAAGTGCTTCTCTTTTTTCACTTTCCATATATTCAGGTATATTTCTATAGAAAACTGGATTATCAACCCCTGTATAAGGCAAATCTGCACTCTTCAAACAACCTAAGTCCATTAAAACAGAATAATTATCTGTAATTTCAGAACCTTCATTTAAACCAGAATTACACAGATTATATGTCCACTTTGGCGAATACATAACAATATTATTTTTATTATTAACACCATTCATTTTATTTACCTCATAGGTAAATTGATAATATGTAGTGGCAAATGACGAACAAGCACCTAAATTCTTTTGGTCACCAATCAAAGGAAAGCAAACATCTTTGCTCAAATCAACTGAACTTGGGAGAGTTGCCCTTGTTGTTACAAATGTTTTAGGTTCCCCAAAAAATGCTTCAATTTCCTCTTGCGTTTCCGATATACATCCTAGAGATACATCGGTTTCATTAATCGACTCCTCCGCAAATGCACTTACATTTGACACCATAACAGTTAAAATCGTTGTTCCGACAGCTAGAACTTTTTTTTATTTCATAACAACCATCCCTTTCTAAACCTGAAATATATCCTGTTCATCTTCGTTTACTTCTACATATAATTATATCCTATTTTTCCTGAAAAAGTATGAACAAATTGTAAACTTTTTTCAGATAATTTATGACTTTTTCTCCACAAAATCAGCGGCACTTTCATGAAAAAGTGCCGCTGATTAAATATTCTTATCTATTATCGATTTTTTCAGGATACATATCATGATTAAAAAGTCTGTTTTCAGCAAGCTTTTCCCATTTCGTATCAGGTCTGCCATAATTACAATAAGGGTCAATTGAAATGCCGCCTCTTGGAGTAAATTTCCCCCATACCTCAATATATTTAGGATCCATAAGCTTTATTAAATCCTTCATAATTTTATTTACGCAGTCCTCATGAAAATCGCCATGATTACGAAAGCTGAAAAGGTACAGTTTCAGTGACTTGCTTTCAACCATTTTAACATCAGGAATGTATGAAATATAAATTGCCGCAAAGTCTGGCTGTCCTGTAATCGGACAAAGACTTGTAAATTCAGGACAATTAAATTTTACAAAATAGTCATTGCCCATGTGCTTATTCTCAAATGTTTCCAACATCTCCGGAGCATAATCATCAGGGTATGCTGTATTCTGATTTCCAAGTAGTGTCAAATCGTCTTTTTCTCTTGTTTCCATTATTTTCTCCCCTTAGCTGGATCTTTAATTCCGTTTAACTCAAACGCTTTTTCTCTGTCAATACAAGTTCCGCACTGTCTGCATGGTTCATTTTCGCCCTCATAACAGCTCCACGTCAGCTCATAAGGAACACCTAGCTCAAGCCCTTGCTTTACAACATCAGCCTTTGTCATTCCGACAAATGGTGCTTCAATTATAAGCTGATGTCCGCTTCCCTCATAGATTGCGGTATTCATAGCATTATTAAAGACTGCTGAACAGTCTGGATAAGCATTACCCGCCGAGTCGTCAGCATGAGCACCATAATAAATTACTCCACATTCCTTTGAAAGTGCAACACTTGCAGCAGAAGATAGGAATAACCCATTTCTGAATGGAACGTAGGTTGAAACTGGTGAACCGTCCGTTTTTTCCAACTGTTCTGAATAGGATTCATGCGGAATTTCCTTATCTGAACCTTTTAACAGCGAACAATCAGAATATTGAAAAATCAATGACAAATCAAGTTCAACTTTTTCAACACCATAATACTTCGCAACAGCATTTGCGCACTCTATTTCTTTGTTATGTTTTTGACCATAGGCTATTGAAAGTGCAACAACATTTTCTTTTCCGTACTTTTTCACAGCAAGACCAAGACAGGTTGTACTGTCAATTCCCCCACTAAATAAAACCAATGCTTTCATAAGTGTCCTCTCTTTATTTTAACTGTAAAAGAAATTTTCTCTGTAATTCAAAATCCAATTCAAACTTTCCACGGAATGTCGAATATGATGTCGAAGAAGAACCATTTTTAATTCCTCTTGCTGTCATACATGAATGCTTTCCTTCAATATATACTGCAACGTCCTTTGAACCTGACGCAATCGCCATAATTTCTGCAATGTCTGAGCCAATACGCTCCTGAAGCTGTAATCTCTTTGCAGCCATATCAGCAATTCTTGCTATTTTAGAAAGACCTATAACCTTTCCAGTCGGAATATAAGCTACAGACACTCTCATGTCATACATTAGGGCTAAATGATGTTCACAGTATGAAAAAATCTCAATATCTTTAACAATAACCATATCACTGCTTTCGCTTAATGAATCTTCCTCAAAAGTTTTGCTGAACATCTCAGCAATTTCAGTATTGGAATAATTCATACCCTCAAAAACTTCTTCATACATTCTGGCAACTCTGTCAGGAGTTTCTTTCAGTCCCTCACGCTCTGGATTATCACCCAAAGCTTCAATTATTCCCTTTATATGAAATCTTATTGCTTCTTTATCTATTGCCATTTACCTACACTCCTCTTGCATCAACTGGCCATATAAACTTATGCAGCTGAAGCTGAAAATTAACACCATTCATCTTGTGCTTTAACATATATTCTACTATATCCTCAAGGTTTATTTTGCCGAACACCGGACTTAAATAAACCGCACATTTTTTAACTAACTCATATTCTTCTATAATTGCTCTTGCTTTTTCAAGATCCTCAAGGCTTCCGCAAACAAATTTTACAGTATCATTTTTCGTCAAAAAGTCATAATTTCCAACCGTCATAAACTGTTCCATATCACTTGAAGGCAGCTTATAATCAACAGTAAACGACGGCATAATCTTCATATCTCTGAAAACAGATATATCCTGTGAACCATTAGTTTCAATTTCGACATAAAGTTCATTTTGACAAAGTAAATCAATAAGCTGATAAACGTCCTTTTGTATAAGTGGCTCGCCACCTGTCACTGTAACATTTTTTATACCTGTATCCTTAATATAATTGAGTATTTCCTTAGCCGTCATAACCTCTGAAGGGCAATCCTCAGAATTAGCCCAAAGGGTGTCGCAATAAGAGCAATTAAGGTTACACTTCTTAAATCTTATAAAAACTGCTGGCTGACCAGCCTTTCTTCCCTCACCGTTTATGCTGACAAATTTTTCTGCAATATAATATTTTTCCAAATTAATCATCCTCATACATAGCACAATTATTTGGTGTTTCATAGACCGTTACATTATGCGGACGATAACCACGTTCTTTTAGTGCCATAAAGAAATGTCTTGCAAGATTTTCAGCTGTCGGACGGAAAGGCAATTCAATAAGTCTGAACCCATCTCTTTTTAAAAGTTCCATTGTGTCAGCTTTTAAAGTATTTTTTTCATAAATAAGTGAATGGTCATAGTGATCCCCTATAACGTTAAGTGCTCTTTTAACATCAGCAAAATCTAAAATCATACCTTTTTTTTCGCCGTTTCTCTGCAAAAAAGCATTCTTTATTGTAACTTCAACTCGCCATCTATGTCCATGAATGTTACTGCATTTTCCCTCATAGCCATAAAGAAAATGTGCACTGTCAAAGCTAAATTCTGTTTTAATGAAATACATAATATTTCCTCCATATAAAAAAGGGTACAGAAATGACATCTGTACCCTTGGCTTTAAGCTTAATGAGTTTATGATGTCCTGGTTTTGTTTAAGGACAGGATGGTACAAATGAACTGTCCGTTTTAATAGTAATCAGTGTTTCCTTAATTCGATTCAACTGGTATTGACTTGAGAGAAATTATATTGTAATACTCTGATGTTTTTTTCATTGTTATCATAACACGCTTTTCAGGAACAGATTTACTGTTGTTCCATGAAGGTGATGATCTGTAACAATCTGCATAAACAATATAATCATCGCCTGTTTCAGAAATATCCGTCACAACTGGATAATAAGAATAAATATCAGTATCATCTGAGATTATATACTGCTTATTTTTCTGGTCGTAAATAATTGTCGTGTCACCAAGACCAGTTGTAGTATGACTAAACTTAGTATTATCTCCAAAAAGCTTTTCAATTATATAAGTCATCTGATCCTGCGGAAGAAGAAGATCGTCTGAATCCTTGTCCTTAAACACGGTTTTATTGCCGTTTATAACCATTTCCCAAACAGCAATATTAATTAAATCCTCATCTTTTAGCTTAGAAACATCATCGAAATCTTTAATTCCTGTAACTATAAGCGGATATATAACCGACTCTAATTTTTTCTTTTGTGAATCAGCTTCGTTAATATCTGATGTATTACTATATTTATCAACAGCGATACTTACTGTATTTATAATTCCTGCAACTGCAAATGCGCCAAAAATTGCAAGTGCTGCTATTTTAAGTAGTGTTTTTATAAGTGACGATACTGGAAACTTAGGAAGATCGCCTCTTTTGCCATCATTTTCAGAATCCATAAAGCTGTCAAAATCTCCGCCTCTTGACATATCACCATCGTCAGATTCATTAAAACTATCATCATAGTTCTCATTATATTCATCGAAACTATCGCCATAGTCCTCATCGTAATCATCATAGCTTTCATCGTAACTATTGTCATACTCAGAGTTTACGGAATCAGCTCGAGTCATTGCTTGCTCTCTGCGTACAGATTCTTCGTATTCACGTCTTTCACGCTGTTCAGCCTCTGCTATCCTACGCATTTCATTTTCTGAAAAAGCTGGCTTGCCTGGTTGCACAGCCACTGAATTTCTACTAACATCAGACCTTGGAGCAGAATAAGAGTTTCTGCTACTTCTATTTTCATAACTGCTGTCAGAAGAAAATTCACGCAGCAGTTCATCAATTATAGCATCTGTTTCATTTTTTTCTCTCATAGGCGTATAATTCCACTTACTCCTTTTTTCACGGATGGTCACATCTATTTCATCTAGTACATCCACACAACCACCTCCAAAAATTTTTTCTTATCTTATCTGACCGTTTCCATTGATAAGATATTTTACCGTTGTCAACTCGCTAAGGCCCATAGGCCCTCTTGTGTGTAGCTTTTGAGTTGAAATTCCGATTTCTGCGCCAAATCCGAATTCTCCGCCATCAGTAAATCTTGTAGATGCATTAACATAAACTGCTGCCGCATCAACCATACGCTGGAATTTCTCAGCATTATCAAGGCTTTTTGTCACAATAGCCTCTGAATGACCAGTACCATATTTGGCAATATGAGCAATTGCTTCATCAATATTATCAACGATCTTAACGGAGATAATATAATCGCCGAATTCAGTGTCGAAATCTTCTTCAGTCGCTGGCTTAACACAGTCACCAAGAATTTCAGCTGTTTTGTCACAGCCTCTTATCTCAACGTTATGCAAGTCAAGCTTTTCCTTAATATCAGGTAAAACCTGTACTGCGATATCCTTATGAACAAGCAGACTTTCAACCGCATTACAAACTGAAGGACGCTGTGTTTTTCCGTTATCAACTATATTCACAGCCATTTCAAAATCAGCACAATCATCAACATAAACATGGCAGTTACCAGTACCAGTTTCAATAACAGGAACAGTTGACTGTTTAAGAACCGCCTGAATAAGTCCAGCACCACCTCTTGGGATTAAAACATCAAGGTACTGGTTCATTTTCATAAGCTCTGTTGCAATTTCTCTTGAAGTATCTTCAACGAGCTGTATCGCATCTTCTGATAATCCAGCAGATTTAATTGCACTTCTCATAATTTCTGCAAGACATTTATTTGAATTAATAGCTTCTTTTCCGCCTCTTAAAATAACTACATTTCCTGCCTTAAGACAGAGCGTAGCCGCATCAACAGTAACATTTGGGCGTGATTCAAAAATAATTCCGATAACACCAAGCGGAACTCTAGTTTTACAAATTTTCAATCCATTTGGGCGAACGAAGCCCTTTTCAACTGAGCCAATAACATCATCAGCTTCTGCAAGCTTTATAACTGCGTCTGACATATCCTTGATTCTGTCAGCATTAAGCAAAAGCCTGTCCTGCATAGATTTTGGCATATCATTTTTAACAGCATTTTCAAGGTCAAGCTTATTTTGGTCTATAATATACGCTGTTTTTTCAATCAAAGCCGCTGCAATCGAACTGAGTGCTGCGTTTTTTACACTTGTCTGTGCAGAAGCAATAGACATTTCTGCTGCTTTCGCTTTTTGTCCGAGAGTTTCCATATAAGTCATTTTAAACACCTCCAAATTACAAATCAATGAGCAATAAAAATAGTTCCTGCCTGATCATTTTCAAAAAGATCATATAATTTGTCAGGATTATTTCCGTTCATAATTATCATATCAATTCCTGCAGCATTCGCAATCTTAGCAGCATTAATTTTTGTAATCATGCCGCCTGTTCCAAGTGCGCTGCCAGCACCTCCGGCAATTTCCTCTATATGATTGTCAATTTCAGTTACAACAGGAATAAGCTTTGCCTCTGGATTTTTATGCGGATCATCATCATACAATCCGTCAATATCCGAAAGAATAACAAGCAAATCGGCATTAGCAATCTGAGCAACAATAGCAGAAAGCGAGTCGTTTTCACCAATTTCCAGTTCAAGCTCATCAATCGCAACTGTATCATTTTCGTTAACAATCGGGATAACTCCCATTGAAATCAACTTTTCAAATGTATTTTCAACATTCTTTCTGCGTTCTGTTTCAATAATCGTTTTTGTGAGCAATATTTGTGCCACTGTAATACCATAATTATCAAAAAGATCGTCATAAATATACATAAGCTCACATTGTCCGACTGCTGCTGCTGCCTGTTTTGTAGGGGTATCTGTCGGCTTTTCACGCAATCCGAGTTTTCCAACTCCAAGGCCAATTGCTCCAGATGAAACAATTATAAGCTCTTTTCCAGAATTCTGCAAATCGGCAAGAACTCTTACAAGATTAGTCATTCTTCGTATATTAAGCTTACCTGTCTTATGAGTTAATGTGGATGTTCCAAGCTTTATTACGATTCTTTTTTTGTCTGATATATTCAGCATAACAATTCCGCCAAAAAAGGCGTATGCTCCTTTCAGTTAACTTTGTTCTGTGGATTTCCATTTAAAAATGCTCTTAAATTCGAGCATACAATATCTATAAGTCGAAGTCTTGTTTCAAGAGGTGCCCATGCAGTATGCGGAGTAATAACACAGTTATCCAGATTTTTCAAAGGTGTATTCTCTGACATCGGCTCCTGACATAAAACGTCAAGGGCTGCTGCCGCAATCTTTCCATTTTTAAGTGCATCAGCCAAATCTTGTTCGTTTACAACTCCGCCTCTTGCGGTATTTATAAGTAGTGCATTTTCTTTCATAAGTGAAAGATTTTTTGCATTAACAATTCCTTCAGTTTTTTCAGTAAGCGGGCAATGTATTGTCAAAATGTCAGCACAAGAAAAAGCTTCCTCAAGAGAAACGAACTCGTATTCACAATCTTCAGGCTTGGTTCTGGTATTAACGACAACGTTCATACCAAATGCAGACGCTATACCAGCGACCTTTCTTCCGATACTCCCAAAACCAATAATTGCAAGCGTTTTTCCAGCAATCTCCATCGTTTTAATCGGAAACTTTGAAAATGTCTTTGAAGAAATCCAACCACCGCTTTTTACAAATTCATCATATTGTGAAATCTTGCTGAAGTAATTTAATATATGTGCAAAAGTATGCTGTGCAACTGCATTTGTCGAATATTCACCAGCGTTACAAACAGTTATACCCTTTTGTGTTGCCGCTTCTATATCGACATTATTATAACCCGTTGCAAAAAGTCCTATATATTTTATATCAGGACATTTTTCCATTACCTCACGAGTTATCAACACCTTATTACAAAGCACGATTTCAGCGTCAGCAATATATTCTGCAACCCTTTCATTATCTGTTAATGGATAGCAGCTAATATCTCCGAATTCACTGAAAACAGATGAATCAATATCCCCTGAAGTTACAGTTGTCCAATCAAGGATACAGATTTTCATTATTCATTTTCCTCTGCAGCTTCTTCTGCTTCTGCCTCAGTTTCAACAGCCTCAGCTTCAGCTACAATAGCTGTTTTGTTGTTTTTTTCTGCAACCGCTGTAACAAGTGCAATTAATATTAAACCAAATTCAATTATACCAACGCCATAAAACCATAATTTAGTGTCATTAACATAAATCATCATTGTCATTGCAACTGCAGCAGCCATAAAAATCTGATACTTTTTTCTAACTCTTACAAACTGAATTAGAAAGAATACAAATGCAACTACCACGAAAATCAAATGTGTTGAAAATGGCAAAGGGAAAATATTACCGTTCATTTATAAACTCCATTCTATTTATTATTTTTATTTACTAATGCAAAATGCTAACATAGGTACAATAATTTTATTTTTATAGTATAGCACATAAAAGTATAAAAATCAATAGTTTGCTAGGCTTTTTGTGATGTGCTAAGCAACCAAAATTTCAACTTCATAAACAATATTTTTTTGAAAAATATTGAATACCATTGTAATCATTATCATCTTCTGTTATAATTTTAGTAGACTAAATATAAAGAAGAATTATAGGAATGTCAAGGAGTGCCATGCAGAAAGTTTTAGAATCAAAAAATAATATAAATAGTTAAGGAACATATTTCATGAAAACCAATTACAAACTAACTGTAAACGCTTGCTTTATAGGCTACATAGTCCAAGCCATAATAAACAATTTTATACCACTTTTATTTGTAACCCTTCAAAACAGTTATAAAATCAAATTATCAGAAATTACATTACTAATTACAATAAACTTTGCCGTACAACTAGTAGTAGATATACTTTCTGCTGGCTTTATCGACAAAATCGGATATCGTGCCTCGGCTATTATTGCTCATATCTTTTCTGCGTTAGGTTTGATTTCCCTCACTACACTGCCCGAATTATTTGATAGAGCCTTTATTGGTATTGTAGCTTCCGTTGTCATTTATGCAATCGGAGGCGGACTGATAGAACTTCTGATAAGTCCGATTATTGAAGCCTGTCCAACAGATAACAAAGAAAAGTCAATGAGCTTGCTGCATTCATTTTATTGTTGGGGGCACGTTGCAGTTGTGTTATGCTCCACAGCTTTTTTCACCTTATTTGGAATTACAAACTGGAAAGTACTAACTATAATATGGGCGATTATTCCTATTGTGAATACACTTCTATTTATAAAAGCCCCTATCTTTTCTTTACATGAAGAAGGTGAAACGGGTTCAACAATGAAAGAACTTTTCGCAAATAAAATGTTCTGGATGTGTATGCTCATGATGATGTGTGCTGGGGCAAGTGAGCAATCCGTAAGCCAGTGGGCTTCAATATTTGCCGAAAAGGGACTTGGTGTCAGCAAAACAATCGGTGACCTGACAGGCCCTATGGCTTTTGCTTTATTAATGGGGACTGCACGACTTTTTTATGGTAAGTACGGTGACAAAATCGATTTAGACCGATTTATGAAGTATAGCTGCTTTTTGTGCATAGCGTCATACCTTTGGATTGCGTTGATACCTTTACCTATTCTGGGATTATTAGGGTGTGCAGTGTGCGGCTTTTCAGTGGGTATTCTTTGGCCGGGAACGTTCAGCAAGTCTGCTGTTTCTATAAAAAGCGGCGGTACAATGATGTTTGCACTGCTTGCACTTGCAGGTGATGTTGGATGTTCTGCGGGTCCTACACTTGCTGGATTTGTTTCAAGCCAGTTTAATAATAATTTGCGTATTGGGATTTTGGTTGCGGTTGTTTTTCCGGTAATGCTAGTTATAGCTATGGTTTTTGAGCGTGGGTGGAAGAAGAAATTTTTTTCTCACAAGTGACTTTTAAATAAAATGGCTGACTGATATTAAAAAGTATCAGCCAGCCATTTTTGTATTATGCAAGAATTTATTTTCTATAAATCATGGCTACAACCATTCTCCGGTATATAAATCAATAAAATCTTTTAAGCGTATATCTGATTGAAAATCATCTCCATATACGCCACTTCTAGTTTGACTATCGTTTTTAAAAGAAATATTGTAAAAACGACCATCTTTTGTTTTCTCTATAAGCTTGTTTTCAATAAAGTACTTGATAACTTTTTTATGTCCATTAGTATCATCACAGTTAAGATAAAAACAAGCCACGCCCTTATTATCAACAAATTCTTTATACTTATACTTAGATGAAAGAACAATGCCATTTTCTACAGCTCTTTTACAAACATCATCAGCTAATCCTATATTATTATAATTATAAAAAAATGTCCATTTCCCACATTTGTCAGCTTCCAAATTATACTCGCTACTTCTATAAAAAATCCAATCATCACGCATTATTTTTTCCACATTCATATTTTTCCTCCTAAATCTTTTCAAATCTTTCTGTCAACGTACTTACAAACTTTTCTATTTTTCTATATTCCTATTCCCCTCCTAAGTCATTAAATTATAGTAATAATACACTAAAGTAGATCAATATCTGTAAATATATTACCATATAACTAAAAGTTTGTCAATATTAAATTTGATTTTTTTAAAAAAATATGATATAATACTAGTGTCGCGAAAGCGTGGATTGAAAAAGTGTTTTATTTACTATCATTTAAGTGGAATCCTGTGAAGCCGTTTTGGTTTTGCAGGATTCCTTTTTTACTCAATATAAAAACAAAGAGCTAACCGATTGTAAAAAATCAGTTAGCCCTTTAATAATCTTATATTATTCCCAATCAATAGAAGCTGGTGGTTTTGTAGTTATATCGTAAACAATTCTATTTACATTTTTAACTTCATTTATAATTCTAGCAGAAATCTTTTCAAGAACATCATAAGGAATTCTTGCGAAATCAGCTGTCATAAAGTCAGTTGTTGTAACACCTCTGAGTGCTAAAACGTAGTCATATGTTCTTGCGTCACCCATAACGCCAACAGTTCTTGTATTTGTAAGAACCGCAAAATACTGATGAATATCCTTATCCATACCAGCCTTTGCAATTTCCTCACGGAAAATGTAATCAGCTTCCTGCAATGTCTTAACCTTATTTTCATCAAGGTCACCGATAATTCTGATTGCAAGTCCTGGGCCTGGGAATGGCTGACGTGAAACAAGCTCAACTGGAAGTCCAAGTTCTGTACCAAGCTTTCTTACCTCATCCTTAAAAAGAAGACGAAGTGGTTCAATGATTTCTTTAAAATCAACGTGGTCAGGAAGTCCCCCAACATTATGATGTGACTTGATAACAGCCGCCTCGTCATCATCTCCACTTTCAATTACGTCAGGGTAAATTGTTCCCTGTACCAGATAATCAACAGTACCGATTTTCTTTGCTGCCTCTTCAAATACGTTGATGAATTCAGCACCAATAATCTTTCTTTTCTGTTCAGGATCAGAAACACCCTTAAGCTTTTCCATAAAACGCTCTGAAGCATCAACTCTTACAAAGTTAATATCCCAGTCAGCAAAAGCCTTTTCAACCTCGTCACCCTCATCCTTACGGAGGAAACCATGGTCAACGAAAATACTTGTAACCTGTTTTCCAACAGCCTTAGAGAGAAGGGCTGCTGCAACGGAGCTGTCAACACCGCCTGAAAGTCCAAGCAATACCTTTTTGTCGCCAACCTTTTCACGAATGCTTGCAACGGCAGTTTTCGCATAGTTTTCCATAGACCAGTCACCGCTGAATCCACAAACATCATGCAGGAAGTTTCCAAGCATAGCAACACCGTTTTCTGTATGGTTAACTTCTGGGTGGAACTGAATTCCATAAAGCTTTTTATCTGCATTTTCAATTGCAGCACAAGGGCAAGAATCAGTATTTGCAATTGATTTAAAGCCCTCTGGAAGTGCTGAAACGTAATCAGTGTGGCTCATCCATGAAATAGCCTTTTCATTTACGTCTTTAAATAGCTTACTCTTTATATCATAATTTGTTTCTGTCTTTCCATACTCTCTCATTGTAGCAGTTGAAACTTCACCGCCAAGAGTATATGCCATAAGCTGACAGCCATAGCAAATTCCCAAAACTGGTATTCCAAGTTCAAAGATTTCCTTGTCAATTCTTGGTGCGTTTTCTGCATAAACACTATTTGGGCCACCTGTAAAAATAATACCTGTTGGCTTTCTTTTTTTAATTTCCTCGATAGGTGTTTTTCTGCTGATAACCTCACAGTATACTCCACACTCACGAACTCTTCTAGCGATAAGCTGATTATACTGACCGCCGAAATTTAATATCAAACAAAGCTGATGTTCCATTTTAATCTCCTAACATTTTTTGCCCAAAGGCAGAATAAAACTATTATCTATAATTATGCCATTTTTTTCGATAAATTGCAACTGTTTTTTTATAATTCCTCGCATAACCCCTTAATAATTTCCCCGGCAATAATAAGCCCTGCAACAGGTGGTACAAAAGAAGTACTTCCAATAGTCTTTCTTTTCTGTGTTACCTCTTCACTTTCTGCCTTATGCTCACGAGGTTTTTCTGTAGAATAAACTACTTTTAGCTTCTTAACCCTACGCTTTTTAAGTTCATAACGTATTACTTTAGCAAGCGGACACATTTCAGTTTTATAGATATCTGTCACAACAAGCTTTAAAGGATCAAGTTTATTTCCTGTACCCATTGATGAAATAATTGGTATACCAAGATTGTACGCATTTTCAATCAACGCAAGCTTTGAGGATACAGAATCAATTGCATCTGCAATGTAATCAAAGTCGTCCAGCGGAATTTCGCTGCCAGTATAAAAACAATCATGTACAATAACTTCGGCATCTGGATTAATATCAAGTATTCTCTGTTTCGCAGCATCAGTTTTTTTCATTCCAATTGTCGAATGAAGTGCAATCAACTGACGGTTTAAATTTGTAATCATGACGCTGTCGTTGTCTATAAGAGTAAGCTTTCCGACACCACACCTTGCCAATGCCTCAGCAATATAAGAACCGACACCGCCAATTCCAAAAACGGCGATATGCGAATTTTTAAGCCTATCCATATTCTCAGTACCAAGCAATAATTCTGTTCTAGAAAACTCATTAAGCATGCCAGTCACCCCTGTCTGTCACAATCTTATATCCGGCAGATTCAACCCTGCCTTGCAGACACTTGACGCACTGTGCCGATTCGTCACCTGTACAGATTTTATTATCATAAAGTGCATAAAGCTTTCTGAATCTTGTCGGAGAAAGGTTTGGCATTACAACGTTTGCACCTGCTTTTAATCCCAATTCCCTGCCCTGTGGGTTAATTGTTCCAAGCGCTGTTGTTGAAGGAATTAACGCATTTGGAAGAAGTAATCTTGTCAACGCAACCATAACAAGTGTATCCCGAAGTGTTCCCTGTAAAAAATCCTTGAATGGTGTATCATTATGTGGTATAAACGGGCCAATTCCAACCATCTGAGGTTCAAGTTTTTTAATAAAAATCAGGTCATTTACAAGGTTTTCGATTGACTGATAAGGCGAACCAACCATGAAGCCTGCTCCAGTCTGATAGCCTATGTTTTTGAGCATCTGCAAACACTCAATTCGTTTTTCAAAACGAAGCTCTGACGGGTGAAGCTTTGCATAATGATTCTGTGTAGCAGTTTCATGACGCAGTAAATATCTGTCCGCACCGCTTTCAAAAAGCCTTTTATAGCTGTCAAATGAACGCTCGCCAAGTGAAAGTGTAACAGCACAGTCAGGATATTTTTCCTTGATTTTGCTGATTATATTACAAAGTCTGTCATCAGTAAAGCTACTATCTTCTCCACCCTGCATAACAAAGGTTCTGAAACCAAGACGATAACCCTCGTCACAGCATTCAAAAATTTCATCATCTGAAAGTCGATAACGTTCAATATCCTTGTTACCGCATCTTATACCACAGTAAAAGCAATTGTTTTTGCAATAATTAGTAAACTCAACAAGGCCTCTGATATAAACGTCTTTTCCATAAACCTCTTGCCTTACCTTATCAGCACATTCATATAAAAAATCATCATTTTCATTATTTTCAATAACTGCTCTGAGTTCCTCTGGAGAGCCGTTGTGGGTTTTTGCTATTTTTTCAATTATATCTTTAGTATTCATTTTAAAATCCCTTATTCGTAATCATAGAACATTCTATATTTTTTATTATTATGAGTACAACAACTCAATACCATGCCGATTGAAACAAACATACTCACAAGCGCCGTTCCACCCGCACTAAAAAACGGAAGCGGAATACCGATAACTGGCATTACCTTCAAAACCATGCCTATATTCATAAAGCAGTGAGTAAAAATCATTGCAAAGGTTCCAAGACATACAAGCTTACCAAGCCTGTCCATTACGTTTCGGCTGTCTGCAAGAATTCTTATACAGATATAAGCCAGCAGTACTATAACTGCAATTGCACCCACAAATCCCAAAGCCTGTCCAACATATGCGAAAATAAAGTCATTATGCATTTCAGGAACCTCAACATACTTTTCGTCACTAAAAAGACCTTTTCCAAAAATACCTCCTGCTCCCAAAGAAGCAAGTCCGAGATCCTGCTGATACTCAAGCCCCATCGGGTCAGTTCCTGGATGAATCAGAACGAGAATACGGTTTTTATGAAGTGACTGAAGAAGATAATTCCAGACTACATATAATATAGGTGGTGTTATGGCTATGGCCGCAATAATATATTTAAATGAAAGCCCAGCTGAAAACAGCATTACAACAAACATCATAACAAAAACAATTGCTGTTCCATAGTCACCTTGTAAAGCAACAAGTCCAATCGGAATTGCACCATGTATTAAAATAAATAAGAGGTGCAACGGTTTATTTATGTTTTGTTCCTCCTTTGAGAGGTGAAACGAAAACGACATAATAAACGCAAGCTTTAAAAGCTCTGACGGCTGAATACTTATAACACCTAGGTTAAGCCATGCCTGATCATCTGCTCCTGCTCTTTTAAGGCCAAGTGACGTAAATGTCAGAAGAACCAGAACAAGCGCTATTGGTGTATAAAGAAACCACAGCCTTGAAAGCGTGTGGTAGTCAATCCTCGCCACAATCAGGCAAACTATTATACCAATAACCGTTCCTACAATCTGAGTTATGTAATAACTGCTTTCCAGCTCCAATATTTGATTTTTGCAAATAGAATAAATCATTACTATACTTAAAATACAACATATAGTTACAACCATAAGAAGACTTTTATCAAGCCTTCTTAAAAATTCTGAAAACTTTTTCATTGTTGGTTTCATAAATTTTGCTGCCTTTCTTTTTCAAATTTGGCTACAAAGTCATTAAGGAACCACTAATTAACAGACTTTGAGCAACACTACCTTTACTTTTGTTCTTCACCATTCCAGTATTTTCTGTCAAGACTTCTAAACTGAATTGCAGCAGATATATACTGTTTCTCTATCTTTTCATTACCGTTTAAGTCGGCGATTGTCCTTGCAACTTTTAAAATCCTGTCATATGCTCTCGCCGAAAGCCCCAGACGGTCAAACGCTTTTCCAATAAACGCCTTAGCGTCCTCATCCATAGGACAAAACTGATTAAGCTTGTCAGGTGTGATTTTCGCATTACAAGTTATGCTGCTGCCTTTAAAACGTTCATTTTGTATATCTCTCGCCTTAGAAACTCTCTTTCTTATTTCTGCTGACGACTCTGCCTTTTTATCTGATGAAATATCATTAAATTCGACTGGTGCAACTTCAATATGCAAATCAAAGCGATCAAGCATTGGGCCTGAGATTTTTGAAAGATAAGCTGCAACCTGCTTATGCCCACACCGACATCTTCCACTAGGATGCCCATAATATCCACAAGGGCAAGGGTTCATAGCGGCAATCAGCATTATTGATGCCGGATATACAACTGTACCCAATGCTCTGGAAATAGTAACCTTACCATCCTCAAGCGGTTGCCTTAGGATTTCAAGTGTACGTCTGTCAAACTCAGCAAGCTCGTCCAAAAAAAGTAACCCGTTATGAGCAATTGAAATTTCTCCCGGACGTGGAATAGAACCACCTCCAGCAAGTCCCGCTGAAGAAATTGTATGGTGCGGTGAGCGAAACGGTCTGACTGTTACAAGCGGAGAACTTTGGTCAAGCAATCCTGAAATCGAATGAAGCTTCGTTGTTTCAATCGATTCCTCAAAAGTCATATCAGGAAGAATCGAAGGCATTCGCTTTGCCAACATACTTTTTCCGCTTCCTGGAGTTCCTATTAAAATCGCATTATGTCCTCCCGCAGCCGCAATTTCAAGTGCCATCTTTGCACTTTGCTGACCTTTTACATCAGCAAAATCCAATATAGAGTTACTTTCTTGTGGCTGTGGTACAAATCTATCTGAAACCGAAATTTTACGTCCAGTATTAAAATGGTCTATAATTTCTCTTATATCCGAAACTCCATAAATTTCTATTCCCTCTGCAACAGAAGCCTCGAATGCATTATCTTTTGGTACAAAAACCGCCTTCATTCCCTCTTCTCTTGCAAGAAGAACCATGGGAAGAACACCATCCACTGAACGTACAGTTCCATTCAGCGAAAGTTCACCTATAAAACAAAAATCATCAAGATCCGAGTTAATATATCCGGCAGCCTTTAATACAGCAATAAAAATCGCCATATCATGAACCGAACCGCTTTTCCTAGTACCCGCAGGTGCAAGATTAACCATAACTCGTGCAACGGGGAATTCAATATCACAGCTTCTCATTGAAGCCTTAATACGCTCCCTGCTTTCTTTTACAACTAGATCAGGAAGTCCCACAATATCAAAAATTGGAATGCCACGGCTTATTTCTATTTCAACATCAACTTTAAATGCATTTAGTCCGAAAAGACCAAGACTATTAATTTTAGAAAACATTCTTTCGCCCCCCAATCCTGTTATTTTTATTTTATATACATTATATCATGCCACTTTAATATTGTAAATAACAAATCGGGAAATGACGGGAAATTTGTAATTTTATTTGAGGAAATGGTGGGGAATATCATTTGTACTATAAAAAAGCAGTTGCACAAGAGGTTTCTCTTGTGTAACTGCTTTTTTTCCTAGACCATCATATTAAACTGTGAAACAATAGCATTCCACAATTCAACATCAATTCCCTCACCATTACCTTCATTACCTGAAAGATTTTTAAAGATATTAACGGCATGTTCAGTTGGTGCATCATATATTCCGGTAATGCTGGTTACAGGCATATTCAAATAACGCTTTCCAATAGCATTAAGCATAATCTGAACCTGATAAACTACTGGGCCGTTGCTTCCGGGGATAAGCATTGAATCTCGTTTAAAAACATCTGGTTTTTTTATAGGCGTATAAAAATAATTATGTACTTTGGATATTTTATCATATGTTTCATTATCGGCACTACCAGTCGACGCTAAACCATAAGATTTTTGAAATATTTCAACTGCAAGTGCAGTTTCTGTGCCATAAATTCCATCTGGCAAAATTGCTGGAATTCTTTTATTATAAAAGGATATTTCATATAAATAACGCTGTAATTCTCTTATATGCTCTCTTTTCTGTTCGTCGCTATACACAATAACGCCTCCTTTCTAAAGTTATTCAATAACATATCCGGGGTTCTGATTTGTTTTCTTGTCAGCGCCATATTTTAAATCTGAATATACCCCAGCTATTTTGTTCCACGTTGTCGAACCAACAATTCCATTTTCAGCAAGTTTAAACTGTTTTTGAAATGACAGAACAGACGAACGTGTTATAGGCCCGTAATAGCCTGTATTTTCGACACTATCAACGTTGGGATATGTTTGGTTTATATAGGAAAGATACTCCTGTAAAAGCTTTACATCTTCCCCTGACATACCTTCCTTTAACACTCTTCCGGGATAAAGAATTACGTCAGAACCATCTTCAATTGGTATTGAATTCATTATTCCATCGTAGGCTCTGAAAATATCAATCCACGTCTGGCCATCTACTTTTCCAGTCTGTGGTAGACCATATATTCGCTTAAAAGCCTTAACAGCCTGCTCCGTTTTATTACCATAATACCCTGTAATATCAATTGCAGGAATTGCCTGATAATATGCACTGATAACAGCAAGGTAATATTGCAACGCCCTCACTTCAGGACTTTGCATTCCTATGTTAAGATCTGTTTGGTATTGCTTTCTGATATCTTCGTTACTAAGCCCCTCAGCATTTAATGTTGCAAGACGCTTAATCTGAGCATAAATATATAGAATTTTATACCAATCAGTTTCATTAACCACCCCTGTTACAGGAAGATTAAATATTTCTTGAAATTTCCTTACGGCGTTTTCAGTACTTTCATCAAACATACCATCTGCAGAAGGTATTTTAGGAATATCAGGATAATTTCTTGATATTTGATTTAACCTCACTTGAAGTTCTCTCACACCGTTAGATTCTGTTCCTCTTTTAAGCGTATAATTTGGACTTGAATCAGCCTTACTTACAACAGGGGCATTAACAATATCTATATCATCTCCATAATAATGCTTAAGTATTTGTTCAGGTGTAAGGCCTCTTTTGGCAAGCTCCACTGTTTGCCATTGTGAAGCAATATTAGAATCAGGTGTTAGCTGATTATTTTGAGATACCAAAACCGGCTCTGAACTATTTTTATTTGCAATGTAATAATAAAAAATCTCATCGACAATATTACTAATATTTTCGAAAATTTCATGTCCATCAATAAATTTACGGTCATATTGCGGTGAATTTGTTATATCAAAATTATACCCCTTTGAACGATACCAATTTGTAAAAATTCTGCTAATAGCAAATGTTATAATCTCATAAATTGCTGCTTTTAACGCATTTTCAGGCCATGTCGGCACAATATCATTGCTTGCAACATTTTTTATGTACTCAGGAAAGCTAACTGTAACGTTAACTGCATCTTTATCCGGTTCTTCAAGATGCACTATTATAGTTTCAGGAATAATCAGTTCTTTTTCCATAAAACCCTCCATTCAGATATATTGATTTGGACATCTTACTATGATTTTTCAGTATTTAATACTATTGCCTGATTAAAATCATTATAATTAAATGGCTTTGGAATCATATTAAATCTTTGTATTGCGGTTATCCCTGCAAATATTTTAATATTATAATTGGTTTCACGATAAAATCCGTCAGAAAACGCATTAACCGCATATAAAGCAAAATTATTATATGATTCAAGCGTGTTCCCCTTCATATTATAAGGTGCGGGAAGTTTTATTTTATCAATAATTCCACTTCTGTCTGTAGTACCTGAAAACAATAATTCTTCACTATGTCCCAAACCTTTAGTAACAGTAACAACTGCATTTTCAAGGGGAACACCGTTATTGCCGGCTCGAACTTCAACTTTTAAAAATCCATAATCACCATGAGGTAAAATTTTGGGTGGTGGCAACGAATTTTCGGATATTCCAGGTAAAATCGGTACAATCGGAATAGACGGGTCACCCCTCATAAAATCTGGAATAACTGGGTCTGGAAATCGTTCTTCAAAATCTTTTTTTTTCTCAATACTATCCGCCAGCTTTTCTTCAAAAGTTGAATTTTCCTCAACATCCGTTGTTTCTTGGGTATTTGGCATCTCATTTGCAGTATCCTGCACAGCAAGATCTGACTCGTCTTCAAAAAGAGTACTTCCATTTGGAATTTCAATGTCGCCAATACTTTCTGTCACATCATTTTGATTACTGACAGTATTAACTGATGCGTTTTTATTCATAGAATAAAATTTCATCATTTCATCCAGATATTTCTGGCTATCATTTTTGAAATTTTGATCACTCAATTCTCAGTTCCTCCGTTCATATTGCTATAGTTTTCATTAATTTATATTCAACTGTTTGCCTAAATATGTTTAGAAAGTTTTTATCAACTTCTTACAAACAAAATTTCAGGCAACACAACACAAAGCCACTAGGTGGGCTTTGTGCAGTGTTGCCTTCATGCTTTATACAGTTATAGCCTTAATATCAAGGATTTACTAATTAAACTTTATTTAAGATGCCAAACTTCGCAGCCCTCATAAGGATTAGCAGTACCAACAAATAATTGCTTTTTATCATTTGTGATAACGGAAGTTCTCAATCCATAGTTTTTTGGATTGTTAAAACCAGCCAGTGTAATAGGGCGATAATCATCGCCATCGTCACTTACAAATAAATCAAAACCAAACTGGCAAGGATATCTTGGTATTGATCTTAGTAATGCAAAAATCCAAGCAATCCAATTATATTCGCCCTTAATAGCTAGCGGAATCTGAGATAACATTTTCAGAAGATTATTCTCTGAAAGATTATTATCAGCAAAAAAATCATCAATTATTGATTCATTTTCATTTCCATTGATAATAGAATTTCTTAGGACACTGTAATACAAAATTGCAGAATCCCATGTTCCGATATAAAGCTTATCATTATAAGCAAAGATTTGCCAACAGTATGCATTGAACATATTGCCAAATCCCGAAGCATATTTTGCACGATTTCTTTTTCCTGTAGTTGGTTTTGTCGGTGCAATCGGTGTTCCGCCAACAACAACCTCCCATTTGTCACGTTTATTAATACGGATTACATCAAATCCCTTAGGAGGAACAATTGTTTTATCAGGATCTACGCTCTGGAAACCATACCATATGCCTGTTCCAACATAAAGATGATCTTCAAATACTTCCATACTCATTGGCAATTCGTTAAGCGCATCACCTGCACCCTTATCTACAACAAGCTTCCATTTTCCGCATTCTGGATTGTGGTTTTTCCAGACCTCAAATCCACCCGCTGGCGAAGTTCCGATATACAACTGATCGTTAAAGACCTCCATGGACACAATTTCTCCAGTTGGAATGTGTCCCTGTCCGAAGTCCACCTGTTCCCAGCCTTTTTGTGGGTTTTCTGTAACGTAAAGATAAGATGTCGGACTATAATCCAAAGCGTTTGTTGCACCACTATAGAGCTTGTTCTTGTAAACAATCATTGTTCGTGTACTAAATCCGATTGGAAGTCCCGATTCTATTTCTTCAAAGTCACAACCGTTTGTTGTCATAAGCAAATTGTTTGACCTGCCAAAAGCAGCACAATACAACGCTGAAACGCAATGATCATCCGTATAGGTTATCATATAGCGAAAACCCATAATTCCACTGTTTTTTGATGCTTTATAAACTCTTTCCCATTTTTTACATCCGCCATATATCGGATAACGCCATATTTCTGCTTGATCGGTTTCATTTTCTGGAGCAAGTTCAGGTGGTATACTAATTCCCATACCAGCCATTGCGGAAATTGGAATATTACGTCCAGTTCCAACATATATATAACCGCCAAACTCTGCCATGCTCCACGCATAATTGTTTTGCATAGCATTGTCAGGGTCGTTACTATCAAAACCGTTCACAGGTGTAATTTTGTTAAATTGATATTGATTCATAATAATATTCCCCTTTTTATATAAAATTTGAATTTAACGTTAATTTTTTCGTATATTTCCTTTTAAACGGTTCAATGTTCATAATCAGACATAAACATTGAAAATTCCGTTCTTTTCCATTATATGCGACAGATAAAAAAACGGTTCTTTAAAGCGTCACCTTAATTGTTCAATTTGTATTAATCATCTTAATGCTTTCGACACTTATAACAAAATCTTCGTTTTCGGTTGACATTTTTTATGATATAATTTATAATAAAGTATATATACTTTAAAAAGGAGAGAGAATTATGGTTAGGAAAAAAATTGTTTCATGCATGATTTCAGCAGCAATGCTAATCTGTATGATGGCACTTATTCCAATTACTGCAACAGCAGAAACTGTTGAAATTTTCAAGGATACTTTTGAAAATGGTGTTGGCGGTTGGGCAGGCAGAGGTGACTCAACAATAAGCATTGTTGATACAACTGCAAATTCAGGCGAAAAGTCACTTTATATTTCAGGAAGAACTATCAGCTGGCATGGTACTGCCTGTGCAAAAATCAAGGAGCTCCGTCCAGATAAAACATATTACATAAGCGGTTATGTAATGCAGGACGAAGGAAATGATTATGAACAGATTAATCTACAGGTTATTTACAAGGACTCAACTGGTAAAGAACAGTATAAGCAGGTAGCAAATACACAAGCTCAAAAGGGTAAGTGGACGAAGGTTGGCGGTAATTTTTCAGTTGCATCTGACGCAACAAATATTACAGTTGGCTTTGAAACACCATCAAATCTTATCAACTTCTATATTGATGATGTTTCAGCAACAGGCGAGCCTAACAGCAATGAAGGCTTGACAGAGGGCTTTTCAGAAGACTTTGAAAACGGTATTAATGACTGGAGTGGACGTGGAAACGCAAAGTGTGAAGTTGTTTCAAGTATCGGTCATAACAATGGAAATTGTCTTTATACTTATAACAGAACAAGCCTTTGGAATGCACCAGCTGCAAACAAAACAATGGCTTTAAATTCAGGGAATTATTATAAATTCAGTGGCTGGGTTATGTATAAGGGTGAATATAAAAGCGGCTCATCGCAGCTTGAATTCCCTCAGACACAGAAATTCTCAATGTATCTTCAGTATCAGAATGATGGTAAGGAAAACTATTATGAAATCTCAAGCTCAACTGCCGCAATCGGTGAATGGACATATATTGAGGGCGAGTATACACTTCCAGCAACTGCTGAAAATTTTGTAGTTTACTTCCAGACTGGATATAAACCTGATGCAAGCGTTCAGACAGTTGATTTGATGGATTTCTATATTGATGACGTTGCGGCAGAGCTTCTTCCAGCTCCATCAATTGAAGAGGATATTCCTTCACTATACGAAGCATATAGCGATTACTTTAAAATTGGTTGTGCCTCAACTGCAACAGAGCTTGGCACAAAGGCAACACAAGACCTTATCAAAAAGCACTACAACAGCTTGACTCTTGGAAACGAGCTTAAACCTGACAGCGTTCTAAGCCAGAAGCTTTCACAGGCTTATGCTACACAAACAGGCGACGACACAAACCCACAGGTTACACTTCAAAACGCTGCAACATTACTTAAATTTGCAGAAGAAAACAATATTCCAGTAAGAGGACACGTTCTTGTTTGGCACAGCCAGACTCCAGACTGGTTCTTTAAGGAAAATTATGATGCAAACGGTCAGTGGGTATCTAAAGAAAAGATGCTTGAGCGTCTTAAAAACTATATAAAGAATGTCATGACATCAATCAGCACACAGTATCCAAACCTTAATGTCTATGCATGGGACGTTGTTAACGAAGCTGTTAAGGATTCAGGCGGTATGAGAGATCCTGGTTCAAACAACGAGGTTAACGGTCAGTCAGCATGGATTAAGGTTTTCGGTGACGAATCATTTATTGATGCTGCTTTTGAATACGCAAGAATGTATGCACCAAAAAACTGTAAGCTTTTCTATAACGATTACAACGAATATGTTGAAGTAAAACGTGATGATATCTTTGATATCTGCAAGCGTCTTGCTGACAAGGGACTTATTGACGGTGTTGGAATGCAGTCACATATTAAAATGGGCTACCCATCAATAGACCTTTATGAAGCTGCTATAAAAAAATACGCAAGTCTGAATCTTGAAGTTCAGATTACAGAGCTTGACGTTGACCAGAAATCAAACAGTGAAGAATCACAGCTTGAGCTTGCTCAGAGATACAAAGAAGTTTTCACACTTTATAAGTCACTAAAGGACGAGGGTGTTAACATAACAGCTGTTGTTCTTTGGGGTATTACTGACAATACAAGCTGGATTGGTGGATATCCACTTCTATTCACAAAAAATTATTCTGCAAAACCAGCATTTTACGCTGTTCTTGACACTGACAAACCAGTTCAGACAATCAAGGCTGCAAGTGCTATAAAATATGACGGAACAGATTCAGACTACGATAAGGCATTTAAAGTACAGAAAGACAATGAAATCGGTACGGCTGCTTCATTCAAGGCAATCTGGAACGGTACTACAGCAACAATCAAACTTAACTCTAATGTTAACGGTACTGCTAAAGTTGTAGTTAAAAGCTCTGATGAAACTCCGATTGTAAAAACTGTAGCAATCAGTAATGGAAAAACAAATACTATTTCATTTGAACTTCCAGCAATTAAGGTTGGTTCTTCAGTTGGAGTTGAAATTATTATCAATGAGGGTGCTAAGTATTATTCTTGGAATACCCTTGATATAACAGGTAATGAAGCTGATACAGATTATACTTTCGGAAAGCTTAATTTCATTGAACAGCCTCTATACGCAACAGCTTATAGCGCTATAGCTACTCCAATTATTGATGGTGTAATTGATTCAGAATGGGAACTTACTTCTTCAATTGATGTAAATAAATATACAATGGGCACAAATGGTGCTTATGGTACTGCAAGAATGCTTTGGGATTCAAGCAATGTTTATGTACTGGTTGAAGTAAAGGATAGCAAGCTTAGCAAGGCTAGTCCAAACGCTTATGAGCAGGACACAGTTGAAATTTTCTTTGATGAAAATAACGGAAAGACTTCTTCCTATGAACCTGACGATATTCAGATAAGAATTAACTTTGATAATGAAGTAACTGTTACAGATGGTAAGTCTGGCGATGTTTATAAGACTGCTGCTAAGGTAACAGCTGACGGATATGTTGTTGAAGTTGCAATTCCTCACACAATCAAGTCGTTTAACGTTAATCAGGTTGTCGGATTTGACGTTCAGATTAACGATGACAACGGCGAGGGCAAGAGAACTGGCATTTCAAACTGGAGCGACCTTACAGGTCAGGGCTATATTAATACTTCTGGTTTTGGAGTACTTGAACTAAAATCTAGTGTTGATGATCTTCAGGTTGGCGATGTCAATATTGATGGTATGGTTAATGTCGCAGACCTTGTTCTTCTACAGCAGTATCTTGTACGTTCTGTTAGAACTCTTGATAATATGGGGACTGCCGATGTAAAACAAGACGATGTTATCAACGTTTTTGATGCAGTTGCTCTTAGAAGAATATTACTTGGATAAAATATAAAATTAAGCTTAAAATTAAAGGCTGTTGCAAAATAAAATTT
>JAVBRC010000079.1:0-27869 GCA_031548405.1 Oscillospiraceae bacterium
TTGATGAATGAAAAGCTATTGTTTGATATGGCATTAAAGGCAAGAAAATTCGCTCATGCTCCTTATTCTGGATTTTCAGTTGGTGCAGCACTTCTTTCAACCGATGGAATGATTTACACTGGCTGTAATGTTGAAAATGCATCCTATTCCTTAGGTTGCTGCGCTGAAAGAACTGCCTTTTTTAAAGCTATATCTAAAGGTTCAAAGAAATTTTCAGCTATTGCAATAGTTGGCGGAAAAGAAGATACTTCCGAACCTTGCTATCCTTGTGGCGCTTGCAGACAAGTTATGACAGAGTTTTGCAACAGTGATTTTAAGATTATACTCGCTGGCAAAACATTAACTCTCGGTGAGCTATTACCTTATACGTTTACGCTTTAAAAACATACTGCTACCTTGCAACGTTTTAAAACAATACCGCACAAATAAAATTGTGCGGTATTGTCTTAATTAGTGTTCCTAATAATATCATATGTCTTTTTCAATAAGAATATCTATTCTCTCTAGTATTCTTCCTTTCTGAATATCTGATAGTTTATTAAAGCGGTTTAGAAATTTAATATCAGACGGAGTAATGTTATTTGTATTAACATTAGTTTTTTCATTTGTAGTTCCTGCTATATAATCAATAGAAACATTATAGTATTTTGACAGAGATATAGCAAATGAAAAAGGAACTTCTCTGTCACCGCTTTCATAACGCCGATATTGTGAAACGTGCATATACATATCTTCTGCAACCTGCTTTTGGGTCTTATCTGCATCTTCTCTCAAATCTCTTATTCTTTGATAATTCGGCATAATCGTTCCTCCGACTATAATTAATAATATTATAATATGAATTATACCAACAAACACCATTCGGTATTGACAAATGCTCCGTTTGATGTTAAAATGTTTATAGTAAAATACCGTATGGTCTTATATAATTTTATTATATGTATAATGTGGGGTGAAAATCGTGTTGTGTAAAAATTGCGGAAGTCAAATTGAGGATAAAAATAAGATTTGTCCGAAGTGTAGGAATAACCGGTCAGCAGATGTAATTAACGCAAATAAAAATTTTAAAGGAAATTGGAAATGTAATAAATGTGGTACTAAAAATAATGAAGACAGCGAGTGCTGTTCTGAATGCCAAGCTGAGCGAATTTATGGATTACATTTTATTTAAATATAGATAATTAAAAAACAAAAATGCTGTTGCACCATAACTGATAGTGCAACAGCATTTAATTTTTATTTTATGTCTGCTGAAAATGGAATTATTCAGTACGCATTATTTAAACATGCAATTATCTTCTTATTCCTGATAAATCAAAAACATTCACAACCTTATCTGAATTGTAATCAGCATTATCAGCTGCTTTAGCGTTTAAACTTTCTTTACCAATTAAATGTTTACTTAATGCAACAATATCCGCAACAGTTATTACTCCGTCAAGGTTAACATCACCCTTCAAAGCTTTTATTTCTTCTTTTGTTGGTATTGTATTATCAGGAACTGTACCATCTGGCTCAACACCATAAACGAGCTTTCCATTATGATAAACTGTAATCTTATCTGTTATAACAGGATCTTCAGAATCAAGTATATCTAAATTAGAATAATCGTTTGTTGCGTCCCAGCCTGAGGCATAATTCGGATAAACAAGTGCAAGCATTGTTTCACATTGATGTCTACCCTCTGAAATCGGCAGAACAGCTTTTCCGTTAGGATAGCTGACTTCAATATAATAAACAGTATCCTTATATTGCGTTATCGGTGAAATAACTGCACCGTATTCAGCACCATACATAAGAGCCTGATCTCTGTCGACTCTCACTACTATATCGCTCGCCTTAAAGCCAGCCTTGATAATCTCTGATGCATCAAAATAATAACGGTATGACATATTGTCAACAACCCTTGCAGGCCATGCAGTATGGTTTGTAAATTTAAGGCTTAGTGAAACACCGCTTCCGCTGGATTGTTTCATCTGTGCCTGAACAAAGAATTCAGCATCACGTTGTTCAGGTTCTGGGAAAGAAGGATCAGTAGTTCCACCATATTCCTTTGTCATTTTCGCCATAAGACCTGTAAAACCAGCATTATAGTCATCAGCAACTTCGTTGTTTATGAAGTTTTGTCTGTCATCAGTATAAGAACCATCACTGTTAGGGCCTCCTACTAACGCACCATAAAGAACATGGCGGTTATTTGTCGGATTGTCAAGAGCATTGTTCCATGAAGCGTGTGAAGTTCTATGGTGTGCATTTACTGGGGAGTTATTTCCGTATCCAACAACATAGCTCTGATTTGACGGATTATCCCCAAGACAGTAATTAGCCTGAGTTTCATAGAATTTCTTGTAGTCAGTAGTATCGCCCACTGGAAGTGTATCACAAGCAACTGCTGTTACAAATCCACAAGCAGCAGCGTATCTCAGACAGCCCCATGTGTCAATGTATACCAGACCGCCTTCAAGCTTTTTAGCATTGTATGTTAAATAATCAAGGTGCTTTTTAACACGAGCAATATATGTTGAGTTGTTTGTATTCTGTGCATAGAGAACCATTCCCCCCTGCATAACGTCGTCCCAACACATTGACCATGTGTACTTCAGTTCGTCAGAGCCAAGCTCTTTATCCAGTTTTGGAATATAGCTTGTTGCCTTATCAAGGTATGACTGCTTTCCAGTTGCTTTATATAGCCAGTTTGCAGCCCAGAAAAGTTCATCATAAAAATGGGAAGAGCGATAAAATCCTGATGCATCACTATCCTGATATTCAGCATCGCTTTTAGCCTCGTCTGCAATTTTGAAAATGTTTTCAGCGTGTTCGATATAATAATCGGTTTTATCGGAACGTCCCTTCAAAGCACAAGCACCAGATGCAAGTGCAGCAGCCATTTCGCCGAATGCTGCTGAACATTTAGTTCCGCTGTAATATGGTCTGCCGTTATAGTTTCCGTTTTCGTCCATACCATATTCATACAGTTCAACAGGCCCCCACCAAGTATGATCCTTCTGACCGTTTCCTACCTGAAAGACAACTTCATCTCCCAGGTCACAGGCTGCAAAGTAATCAAGAGCGAAGGTTAGGTTGTTGACATAGTTAGTCATCTCGCCAGATTTTTCAATACCCTCCGGATATTCATAAAGTCCCCATGCAATCATCGAGGCTGAATATGCCATTGGAAGGTTAAATTTAACATGGTCACCCGCATCATACCAGCCACCAGTTATAAAGTCGTCCATCGTTGAATCTGAACGCCATTCAACACGATTCCACTCTGGAAGTGGGCCTGCCTGCTGACACTCGTAGAAGTATAGTGATTTCTGAAGTGCCTCAGCATAGTTTGGCTTTGACTCAGCTGCAAAGCTGATTTGTGGCAATGTCGCAGTAAGTGCAGACACAGTCAGAACAGCAGCTGATAATAAAGCTGTTAATTTTTTCAATTTCAATTCCCCCTGTAAGAATTATTTCTTTAATTATCACATTATTTTCATGATTTGTCAATGACTTTTGTAAATTTTGCACGTTAAAAATCAATAAATATAAACACGGCATTGCCGTTCGGCGGGCGAAGTTAACTAACCCCGCCGAACGGCGCATAAAAGTTTACTCAATTTTTTCAAAAATTGCGGTTTCCAAAGGCAGAGCCTTGGTCGCTCGTCGCAACGAGCGAAAGCAGCGTGACGCTGCACCCAATCGACATTCGTCGGGCTTAATTTTAGTGGAGTACGACGAGCATTTTTTCTTTGGTTCTTTTCTTTTTTGCGATAGAAAAAAGAAAGAACGTAGAACTCGTAAAGTATTTGCAGCTTAGTTAAGTTGCTAGATTAAGTATTTTTAGTTCTCGGGTTAGTTTTAGGCTTGCTTGTTAGTTGTTCTGACGTTTCAAAACTTCCCCGCCGAATGGCGATTTTGATAAATATATAGAAAAAGCTTGTTTTTAAATAAAATATATGATAAAATAAAATTAAAAAAATTATTGGAGGGAAAAATTATGAAACTGTATAAGCATTTTCCATCATTACTAGCAGCAATAATTGTTGGAAGTTTAGGAGTAATGGGTATTTCTGCCGAAACTACTGATGTTACTGACACAGTAGAAATTTCTATTGAAGATACAACAGAAACACAAATACAAACATATATCAACGACAATCTGCAAGATAATATAACAGAAGAATATAATTTGCAATCGGATATTACCTCCGTACTTGGAACAGATGAAGTTATTTTGCCAACAGAAGAAGAATGCGAATTGAAATTTGGCTGGGTTAGTTCAGATAATGGAAGCATTTATTATTTTATAAATGGAGTTACTTGCAAAGGTCTTTGCGAAATTGACGGAAATACATACTATTTCGCTCCAAACGGTGTGATGAAAACTGGCTGGCAGACAATTGATAATATAAGAATATTCTTTGATCCTGAAACTGGTGCAAAAACTACTGGTTGGATTGATTATATGGATTATCGTTACTATGCCCACGAGGAACTTGGTAAGCTTAATGGCGTACAGAATATTGATGGTGAAACTTATATTTTCGATGAAAAAGGGATTTTGTATACTGACTGGTTTGAGTACTCAGGTGATAAATACTATAGTGGAAATAACGGTGCTATTAGAAAGGGTACTTGCGAAATTGATGGCGTGACATATGTCTTTTCTGACTTTGGAAAATTTCAGAGTGGTTGGCAGACTGTAAATAATATCAGAACTTTCTATAACTACCAGACTTCAAAACCAGTTTACGGCTGGATAATTATAATGGTTATATTTATTATTCTGATACTCAAAGTGGAAAATATGCCGGAGATTTTACAATTGATAGCTTGATTTATCGTTTTGATAATAAAGGCTGCCTTGCAACAGGATTTCAAACATTTCCTGATGGTACAAGATACTATAATACTGATGGGACTCTTGAAAAGGGGTTTTTAAAGGTTGATAAAAATACCTATTATTTCGCAACAGACGGAAAAATGCAGACTGGCTTTGTTACCGTTAGCGGTAGTAAATATTACTTTGCTACTGACGGCAAAATGCAGACTGGCTTTGTAACCATTAGTGGTAGTAAATATTACTTCAATACAAGCGGAAAAATGCAGACTGGCTTTGTTACCGTTAGCGGCAGTAAATATTACTTTGGAACAGATGGAAAAATGAAAACCGGCTGGCAGACAATCAATAGCAAAAAATATTATTTTGGCTCTGACGGCATTATGAAAACTGGTTGGCAGACTATTGATTCAACCAAATATTATTTTGATTCAAATGGAGTACTTACAGCAACAGAGGAAGATAAAGAAATAACAAAAGCAAATGAGTATATTAATGAAGTACTCAGACTTGTTAATATTGAACGTGCAAAGGAAGGTAAGTCTGCATTAACTTTAAACGAAAAGGCTTGTGAGGCTGCTGCTATCCGTTGTAAAGAAATCACAAACTTATTTTCCCATACAAGACCTGATGGGACAACTTGTTTTACTGTCTTAACTGAAGTAGGACTTAGCAATGGAGCTTGTGGAGAGAATATTGCATTTGGATACTCTACTCCAGCAGACGTTATGTATGGCTGGATGCATTCTGATGGACATCGTAGGAATATTTTGGATAGTTATTATAGTAAAATAGGTATTGGATATTATCAAGGCTATTGGGTACAGCTCTTTATAGGTTAAATAATTAGTATTTATAATAAAATCAGACTGGTATATGAGGTAAAAGCTCACATACCAGTCTTTTTTAAAGTTCTAAAAAATATATTTTTATACGATGTATGATTTAACACTATACTTCAATACTCCAAAAATTACAAGTTCTTTTTTCAAAAAAACCTTGTTTTTAAGCCATAATTATGATAAAATAAAATAGATTACTTTTATTGGAGGAAATAGCAATATTATGAGGTTTTATAAATACTTTCCGGCATTATTAGCAGCGGTAATTGTTGGAAGTGCAGTATCATTTGGGGTTTCTGCGGAAACCTCTGATTTGAACGAAAGTTTAATAGTTGAAACAACAGAAGCTACTTTACTTGAAGATACAACAGAAAGTAAAGAAGAAACTGAATTACAGACAGATATTGACATCAAGCCACAAGAGGACGTGACAGAAGAAGTCAAGTTGAATGTGGATATTACCCAGACGCTTGAAACAGAAGAAATCGTTTTGCTGGAAGAAAATCAGTCTAATGATTTATCCGGCTGGATTTATCCTGAGGACGGTAAAACTTATTTTTTTGAAAACGGCATTCCTTGTACAGGACTTTGCGAAATAGACGGAAATACATATTATTTTGCTCCAAACGGTGCATTAAAAACTGGCTGGTATACAATTGACGACATAAGAATGTTCTTTGACCTTGAAACTGGAATAAGAACTACAGGCTGGATTGATTATATGGGCAATCGTTATTTTGACCATGAAGAATTTGGTAAGCTGATTGGTATGTGGGATATTGATGGCGAAACCTATATTTTTAATGAAAAAGGCATCTTATATACGGGCTGGTTTGAATATCAGGGCTATAAATATTATGGTGGCGATGATGGAGTTATAAGAAAAGGTAATTGTGATATTAACGGTGTTCCATATGTCTTTTCTAACTTGGGGAAATTTCAGAGCGGTTGGCAGAATGTAAACGGCCTTAGAATTTTTTATGATTACCAAAAATTAAAACCAGTTTATGGCTGGATTAATTATAATGGATATATTTATTATACTGATACTGAAACTGGAAAATATGTCGGTGATCATATCATTAATAATTTAGTATATCGTTTTACTGAAAAGGGTTGCCTTGCTACAGGATTTCAGACTTTTTCTGATGGTACAAGATTTTATAACGCAAACGGAACTCTTGCAACAGGATTTCTAAAAAATAATAAAAATACATCTTATTTCAATGAGAACTATTTAATGCAGACTGGATTTGTCACTATTAGCGGCAGTAAATATTACTTTGCAAATGACGGTAAAATGCAAACTGGTTTCACAACAATTAATGGAGATAAATATTATTTCTCTACTGATGGTAAAATGCAGACTGGTATCGTTAAAGTTAGCTCTGATTACTATTTCTTTGATACTGATGGTAAAATGCAAACTGGTTTTAGAGCTGAGAACGGTGAAATTTATTATTTCAGCCCTAACAGTGGAAAAATGCTTTTAAACTGGCAGACAATTGATGGTAATAAATATTACTTTGGTAGCAACGGTACAATGAAAACTGATTTTGTCAATTGCGACGGCAAAATTTACTATTTTGATAAAAAAGGTATAATGCAGACTGGTTGGAAAACCATTGAAAACAAAAAATACTACTTTGGTGACAACGGTGTTGCCAGAATTGGTTGGCAGACAATCAGCAGTAAAAAGTATTATTTTAACGAAAAAGGTGAAATGGCAACAGGATTCAGAACACTTGACAGTAAAAGGTATTATTTTGGTACTGACGGTGTTATGAGAACTGGTTGGCAAACTATAGATTCAAAGAAATATTATTTCGCATCTAATGGTGCTGCATTAACTTACAGACATAATATAGACAATAAAAATTATTGCTTCTATTCAGATGGTTCATTGATAACAGATGGCAATCAGGACATTATCGTAAAGGCTCTATCACAGGTAGGCAACGAAGGCGGCAGACCTTATTGGACATGGTATGGCTTGAATTTCCGTATTGAGTGGTGTGCTTGCTTTGTATCATGGTGTGCAAGTCAATGTGGATATACACAGAATGGACAAGTTCCAGTATTTATCTCATGTGCTGTCGGTATTCAGTGGTTTAAAAATAACGGTCAATGGAAGGGTAGAAACTATACCCCTACATCAGGCGATTACATTTTCTTTGACTGGGAGCCTGATGGAATTGCTGACCATATCGGACTTGTAGACTATTGCGAAGACGGCTATGTTTACACTGTTGAAGGAAATAGCAATGATACTTGCCGCACGAAGATTTACGACTTAAACTCTTCTTGTATCTTCGGCTTTGCAAGACCTTCATTCCAGCCTTAAACACAAATGACCATATTATTTTAAAAAGGCGGTATTGCCTTTTAAACGAAAGATATATTAATATTAAATGGAGAGTATAATGAATAAATTTTTGTCACGTATGTTATCAGCAGTGATTTGTGCTGGTGTTGCTGTAAGCACTGCTGTCAGTGCTTCTGCTGAAACTATTAACATTAACCCTAAGTACACAATTCACGGAAACAAATGTGGAGCAGTTGTTATTACACCTGACATTGAAAGAGATGTTGCTGTTACAATAACTCAGATTTCCCCAGATGGTGATTACAAATATTATGACACTGTTCTTCCATCATCAGCGGTTGCTGGAAATGATTATACATTTATGCTTGAAGGAAAGCATGATGATTCCTACTACAAAATAAAAATTGCAGTTCCAAAGTATAAGGGTTCAAACGAAAAAATTGAATACATCTATGACTTTTCTATTGATGACCCAGATTATATAGATACTAATGAAGCTGGATATATCTACTGGTTTTCTGTTTTAGGAAGTGAAGAAATTTCAGAACTAACCGTAACAGCAAATCAAGAACCTTACATTGATGAAAACATGATAGTTATAACTAACTCAGAAGTTACCTTCCCGATTTCAAGCATAATGCCTGGGGATGTAAACTTTGATGGTGTTATTAATCTTTATGATGTAATTGATATTGCAAAGTATATGTTAAACAAGAATCATTTTAATGATTCACAGATTGCCGCTGGCGATTATAACTCCGATGGTAATGTTAACCTTTACGATGCTATTGCTATTTCAAAAGATATGCTTAAAAAGTAACAGGCACAGCTCGAACTACGTTAACTTACACAACACATAGCGAAAGCTTATAACTATTAAAGCGTCTTTTTTCTGATGAAACAGTATCAGAAAAAAGACGCTTTTATGTCATTAGAATTTCACTTGTTTAAGGAAAAACTGATTAACTATTGTGAGTATGTAACCATTAAAAGGTGTTCATTAACTAATCCGCCTTAATTTTTTATAAAGTGTAACCTTTTATCTGTAAATTGTGTATATATTAGTGAAAGCCGTCAAAAGGTAGGTACAAAATGAAAGATAAACGTTTAATCTTAAAGCTTAAAAAGAATTCAGCCCATGCACTTGACTGTATTATTAATAAATATTCTTCATATATTTACACTGTTGTTTACAACATCATGTCCGATTCTATGACACAAGAAGATATTGAAGAAACAGTAAGCGATGCATTTATAAAGCTATGGCGAAATTCCGCATTTTTACACGAGGATAAGCCACTTCTCCCCTATCTCGCCGTAATTGCATCAAATGAAGCCAGAAACAGGCTCAGAAAGAATAATAAGCATACTTTCTGTGACAATAGCGTACTGGATTCAATTCCTGCTGAAGACTTCTTTGAAAATTTGGAAAAGACCGAAACAGTAAATATGATTCTTGAGGCATCTGATATGAGCCTTAAAGACACAGACAAGGAAATTTTTATCAGATATTACTTCTACGGTGAAAGGCTAGAAAAAATCGCAGAGCATCTTAATTTGACGCTTTCAAATACTAAAACCAAGCTTTGCAGAGCAAGAAAGAAAATAAAAGAATACCTGACAGAAAGGGGTTATGGCAATGAAATCAAATAAGGGTTTTATTGGAAGTTATAAAATGCTTGATTTCAAGAAAATTAAAAAATCTGAAATCAGAAAGTCTGTCAGAAATAAACTTGAAGATGAGGTTATAATTATGAAAACTACAAAATTAAAGAAATTCGCAATCGTGGGTACAATTTTAGCAGTAACCCTAATTTCATTTACAACAGTAAATGCTGCAACTGATGGAGCGGTAATTGATAAAATAGGCCAGACTATCACAAGTATTCGTATTAAAATTAACGGTGAAGAGGTTGATGTGCCTATAGTTGTTGAGGAAAGCGATGACGTTATTAAGTATAAAATTGACGTTCCTGACGAAGATGAGCAGGTTGAAATTGAGTATGAATTTGAAGTAGAAGTTGACGAAGATGACAGTAGCGTTGAGGTCGAAATAATTAACGAAATACCAGAAGAATAATGGCACATCTATTAACCTCTGGTTGATAGTTGACTATCAACGCCGAACAGCGCATAGTTTAGGTCGCTTCACTTTGCGTACAGTTAGTTAACTTATTTCGTCGATCGCTACCTTTTTCGACTGACTAAGTCAATTAAGCTTTTTAGAAGCTTAATTGACTTTTTTAGTTTATTATAAATTATTCCGACACATAAATTTCTGTAACTACACCTTCGTATATTGCTATATACGCAGTGACTTCATGTCCGTCTTCACAAGTAAATGTAAGCTGATACTGATAATCATCATTATCAGGTTGATCAGACAAAACGGCATTTTTATCTTTATAGAAGCCAAGTTTTGCTGTTGGTGCGATTAAATCTGCTGACATTCCGCATTTGTAACTTGGCAACGCCAATCCAAAATCAGAAGTTGTTTTAAATGATTCAATATAGAATATATCCCCATAATATCTGCCATAAAACTCAATATCATCAAAACGACTTAGTGTACTTTCTTCAGACGGTGTTATTCCCTCAATCATTTTTAAAGTCTGCTCTTTTGAATAAACCACGTCACCATTAATGTCAATTCCTCTTCCAAGTATTGACAACGTCATAGCGTGCAAAGACGTGTTCATTTCAGACAAAGAAGTGCAGTTTTCTATATCTTTATCAACGATACAAGCAGTTTCCAGCCAATAGTTACTATTCTTTGTTTCATTCAAAATATCCTTGATAGAAATTTTATCATCCCCTACATATTCTGAAATATATTTCCCATTGTTACAAAAATAGTTGTAACAATAAATAGTACTACAATATTCATCATCATTAAAGCCATAAATCTGCAAATCCGTTCTAAAGATAACATTGCCAACTATATTAGTTCCATTTGTATTAGGAAACATATAATATATACAAGGTGTATTGTCAATAATTAAATCAATATCAATAGTATTTTCAATACGTTGTAGATTTTTTAAATTATACTCTCCGAATTTTTCTATAACATCTGCACGCTTTGTAAGATCGTATACCGCAGTAATCTCATCCATGTTAATATTTGAATTATTAACATTGGATTCTGTTATACTCTTGATTTCACCGTCTTCATCATAACCAATTATAAATTCATGATTTGTCATAACAGTTACTAAATTATTGTCAGTATCATGTGATTCAAATCTTATAACCTGAACATAACGTGAATAATTACTATTTTCATCACCGAATATAGTTGCACTTTCCATGTAAAACGGCAGGCTTGTACTAGGCACATAGTTATCTTGGTCATTCCATGTATTAACTACAATATAATCATTTTTCTCAAGTTCCGAATAAAACTTTGATTTTGCATTTTGAAAATCAAGCGATTTCATCTCGATATCAAGTTCAGACATTTCGCCTTCGGCTTTTTCAAGTTCTTCTTTTAATCTGGCATCTTCATCTTGCTTCTGGGCTTCCTCCAAACGTTTCATTTCATCTTCTGGCAGCAGTATTTCCTGCTTTGCCAGCTCATCTAATTCTTCCGAAGAAATACTATTGATACTTGTTCTTGCCTTGTAATCAGACATATCAACCTGATTATCATTTGATATAACAAGCTTTCCAATTAATCCGATATTAAGACAAAACAGAACACCAATTAAAACAGGAACAAAAAGCGGTCTTTTAATAACTGTTACTATATCTTTTTCTTCAACAGCCTTAAGAATCTGCTCTTTTAAATTTTTATCTTGCTTAATCCCCTCAAAGCTCTGGTATAATTCCGTCTTTTTCATTATTGCTCGCCTCCATTTCAATCTTCAATTTCTTTCTGGCTCTTGTCAGTCTTGCGGTAACGCTGCCTGTACTGATTTTTAGAATTTCAGAAATTTCATTTACCGAGTACCCCTCATAATAAAATAATTCGAGTACAACTCTGTTTTTAGGAGAAAGTTCAAATAAATCAATAAGTTTGACTGCCTCTTCAATTACCCCAGTTGTTAATTGAGCGGTTTCATCAAGCCCGACTGTGTTTTTTTGCCAAAAACTTTTCTGAAAATCTTTACAGCAATTGATTGCAACTCTGATAAGCCATGCCTTTTCTGAACGAGTTTCTGAAAATTCGGGTGCTTTATAGTAATATTTAATGAATGTATTTTGCAATGCGTCCTCTGCATCTTGTTTATTGCCAAGCCGCAAAACACAAATTCTATAAAGCATCGGTGAATATTCATCATATTTTTCAGAAAATCCTTCCTTTGACTTACAAGGTTTATTTTTCATAATTCATCCCTCCGTCCTGACGGTTACGTCATTTTTATCTCTCTGTAAATAAAACGATTCATACTTTCAAAATACTGCACAATATTGATAATAATTTTTGAAAAATTTTTTATGGGAATTATGACTATATTTTGAATTTTCTCTTGCTTTTTTCTCATTTTAATAGTAAAATAGAAAGTGATATGATTTTTATTTCTATGTTTTTTAACAAGAAATAAAACAATACCGCATTATTTTTGTATGCGTATTGAAAAAGTCAAAAATTCGGCAATCCGCTCGCCGTAAAAGCGGGAATTGATTGGAGTTTGATCATGCCTATAAAATATGTTTTTGTAACTGGTGGCGTTGTTTCAGGTCTTGGTAAGGGTATCACTGCTGCTTCTCTTGGAAGACTTCTTAAAGCAAGAGGTTATAAGGTTACTATCCAGAAGTTTGACCCTTATATAAACGTTGACCCTGGTACTATGAGCCCTTATCAGCACGGTGAAGTATTCGTAACTGATGACGGTGCTGAAACTGACCTTGACCTTGGTCACTACGAAAGATTTATTGATGAAAATCTTTCTGTTAATTCAAATGTTACAACTGGTAAGGTTTATTGGACTGTTCTTAATAAGGAACGTAGAGGTGACTACCTCGGCGGAACTGTTCAGGTTATCCCTCACATAACTAATGAAATCAAGGAAAAGGTTTATAAGGTTGGCAAGCAGACTGATACTGATGTTGTTATTACTGAAATCGGCGGAACAGTTGGCGATATCGAAAGTACACCATTCCTTGAATCAATCAGACAGGTTATGACAGAGGTTGGACGTGAAAACGCAATTTCAATCCATGTTACACTTGTACCTTTTATCGCTGGTTCAAACGAGCTTAAATCAAAGCCAACACAACATTCAGTAAAGGAATTGTTGTCACTTGGTATTCAGCCAAATATTCTTGTTTGCAGAAGTGAAAGTGATATTCCAGAAGATATGCTTGAAAAAATCGGACTTTTCTGTAATGTACGCAAGAAGGACGTAATCCAGAATTTAACTGCACCTTCACTTTATGAAGTTCCGCTTATGCTTGAAGATGAAGGACTTGCTGATTGTGTTTGTGAACATCTGAAGCTAAACAATCCAAAGCCTGATTTGACAGAATGGTCTGAAATGATTAAAAGACAGAAGGCAGCGGAAAAGACTGTTAATATCGGTCTTGTTGGAAAGTATGTTGCACTTCCTGATGCTTATCTCTCAGTTGCAGAAGCACTCCGTCATGGCGGTATTGTAAATGATGCTAATGTAAACATTGATTGGATTAATTCAGAGGAAATTACACCTGAAACTGCTCATGATCTGCTTAAAAACTGTGACGGCATTATTGTACCTGGCGGTTTTGGCGACAGAGGAATTGAGGGTATGATTGAATCTATCAGATATGCCAGAGAAAATAAAGTTCCACTTTTCGGAATTTGTCTTGGAATGCAGATGGCAGTTGTTGAATTTGCAAGAAACGTTGCTGGTCTTAAGGATGCGAATTCTACAGAATTTATGCCAGATGGCCCTAACAGCGTAATTGATATTATGGAAGATCAGAAGGATGTTACAGAAAAGGGCGGAACAATGCGTCTTGGACTTTATCCTTGTAAGCTGACTCCTGATTCAAAGTGTGCTGATATCTATGGCGATGCACTTATTTACGAGCGTCATCGTCATCGTTGGGAATTCAACAATGCTTATCGTACAAAGCTTACTGAATGTGGCTTGAAGATTGCTGGTGTATCACCTGATGAAAAGCTTGTTGAGATTGTTGAAGTTGAAGATCATCCATGGTTTGTTGGTGTTCAGTTCCACCCAGAATTTAAATCACGTCCAAATAAGCCACAGAAGCTATTTGCTGACTTCATAAGAGCATCAGTTGAAAACAATGAAAAGAAATAATAACGGTCTTGAACCGCATAAAGAGAGCAAAATAAAGCTTACAGTGATTGACAAAATCATTTTTGCACTTGGTGTTTCTGGCTATGGGATATCAGTAATTCTTGAAGAGAAATTTAAGAAGAACAGTGAAATTTCATCAACAATTGCGATATCAGCAACTGGAACGTTTCTTGTTTTAAGAGCTTTTCAGAATGTATATGCTGGAAAGGTTATTTCCCGAAAGGACAAGCTATTGTTTCTAGCAATGCTTGTCGGAGGGTTTGCTCTTAATATTATAGCATTATTTCCTATTGTGAAATATATAATAAAATAAAAATTGACCGTTGTGATAGAAATGTCTTGAACAACGGTCAAAATGTTTTTTAGGCATTGAAAATTTTGTTTGTTACGACAAACTACCAAAAAGGACTATTGCTTTCATGCAACAGTCCTTTTTATTATTATAAATTATTTATCAGTTCCTTTATAGTATGTTAAAGTAACATCCTTGCCAACTAGATATTGATGAAGTAAAACTAAATCACTAACGTCTACATATCCATCGCCATTTACATCAGAAGATGAAGCATAAGGCAAATGAAGTGCATAATCTATATATGGATCTTTTTCAATCCAATTTCTTAAACTCATAGCATCAAAAACATTAACTTTATTATCACCATTTATATCACCAGGAATGAAGTTGATGTCAGGATTTTCAGTTGTAGCCTCAGTTGGTTTTTCAGTTGGCTTTTCTGTTGGTTCACTAGTTTCTGGAACATCAAGACCATCTATAATTGAATAATATGATGGCTTAGCTGTGAAGTCCTCATTGAATAGAAGTGGGCATCTTGATGCACGCCAGCTCTTATCATCAGTTGTTCCCCAGAATACAACAGCAGAAATGCTGTCAGCATATTCAACACAAGCATCCATAACATCACTATATAACTGAGCCTGCTTTTCAAATCCAGATTCTGAAAGATCAGATGTAGTTATATCAAGCTCTGTAATCTGAACATCAAGACCTGTTTCAGCAAAAGCTTTAAGTGCCTTTTTATAAGTTGAAGCTGTTGGGAAACCAACATCAAGGTGTGACTGCATACCAATACCATCAATCAGACCCTTTGCCTTCAAATCATTAGCCATATTAACCATAGCTGTTGTTTTTCCAGGCATATACTCGTTAAAGTCGTTATAGTAAAGTTTACATCCCTCTGGAGCATACTGTCTGGCATATTCAAATGCAGGTTCAATAAATGAGTTATCCCCGAATACCTTTACCCAACCTGAGTAATTAGCATTTTCTGACTGTCCACCTGGTTTTCTTGCAGCACCGTCATCAAGCCAAGCTTCGTTTACAACGTCCCATGCATAGAAATCAACTGTAGGATATTCTGTTTCAAGCGCTGCGAAAACATTCTTAATATAGTTTTCCATACGCTTCAGCATTACTTCCTTTGTAACCCAATCACCAGTATCTGAGAAGCCTTCTTTAAAGAACCAGTCTGGTGTCTGGCTGTGCCATACCAAAACGTGTCCTCTGACAGCTATATCATTATCTCTGCAGAAATCAAGGATTTCTTTTGCAGCAGCAATATTAACCTGTGGATTTGTTTCGTCACCCTGTGCAACAAGTGCAAGAGTTGCATTCTTATCAAGAATTGACTCTGGCTTTAGCTCGTTTCCAGGAGTAAGACTGTTATAATGCTTTTTAATAAGAGCCTGAGCTGGCTTTGGTGCAAGCTCTGAAGAAGTTACAGCACCACCGATTTTGAAATATGGTGAATAAACATCCTTTAGTGAAGCGATATCCTTCTGAATTTCATATTCAGGAGCAGTTGTGATTTTAAAATCATCAACAAAAATATCAGCACCGTCGCTACATTCTAGATATATATATGCCTTTGTTACATTTTTAGGAACTGTAAATTTAACCTCTGTTATTTCTGCCCAATCGCCCTGAGAAACAACGCTATTTAAATTATTGAATTTTCTTTCGCCAGCAGAATTAGTATATTCCATACTAAGTTTAATTTGATTATACCACGCCGCCTTAACCCATGCGCTTGCAATATATTCAACACCCGGTTCAAGCAGTCCGTCAAGAGCAATCTGTGGGCCGTGCCAGCCCTTGGTTCTGTCAGTACATTTTAGGGATTTTGTGCCGCTGTGGGCATCTGTATCAACTACTGTAAATGTTCCAATTCCATCTCTTCCAGAAAAGATGTTTACACCGTCCTCAAAATCTGTTTCATACATAACTGTTGTTTGTGGAGTTGATGTTTCCGCAGAAACTGTTGCATAATTAACAGGTGCTACCATATTCAATACTGGAACAGCTGAACAAATCATCGCTACACCAAGAATACCAGCAATAATTCTCTTTTTTCCATGTTTTATCATAATAATATATCCTCCTCTGTATTCGTTCAATATATTGTCTTTAAAATAAACGTTTAAAAAGTTCAATCCTAAAATAAAATCATTTAAAATCAAACCTTTTTTCATACCTTACATTTTATCACGTTTATAACACATTGTCAATCAATTGCACAAAAAAAGAACAAATCAATAAAAAAAATTGCCGAATATACCTAAAAAGTGTCTTTTTATTTGTATAAATTCACTTACAATAATAATCTTTGCGATTGAGTTGAAAATCAAAATAATATTTTACATAAATTCTCTTGAATATTTCATATAGTTGTGATATTATATATAGTAGGAATTTATACATAAATTCAGGAGGAATTATGTCCAATATTATAATTATAGTTATATTACTTATCATGTCCGCAATTTTTTCTGCAAGCGAGATGGCATTTTCAAGCGTTAACAAAATCCGTCTTAAAAATTATGCCGCAAAAGGTGACAAGCGTGCTGAAAAGGCGCTTAAAATTGCCCACGCCTTTGATGATGCATTGACAGCAATCTTAATTGGAAATAATGTCGTTAACATTCTTTCCACGTCAATAAGTACTGTTCTTTTTACTAAAATGCTAGGTTCAAGTGGTGTTGGTGTTGCGACTGCTGTTATGACAGTACTTGTACTTATATTCGGAGAAATCACTCCAAAATCCTATGCAAAAAGTCATGCTGAAAGTGTTGCCCTTATGATGGCTGAACCACTCTGGTTTCTTGTAAAGATTATGACGCCTATTGTATTTGTATTTAAAATTTTACAAAACGCAATGAAACCAAAAGAAAACCAACCAACTGTTACAGAAGATGAATTGAAGTTTATGATTGAAGAAATCGAAGAACAGGGTGTTTTAGAGGAACAGGAGAGTGATCTTGTTCGTTCGGCACTTGAATTTGATGAAATCACAGTTGATGAGATACTTATTCCAAGAGTAAATATTGTTGCAATTGAGCGTAATGAAAGCTTTAATAATATAAAAGAGCTTTTTCTTACTGAAATGTATTCCAGACTTCCAGTATATGACAAAAATCTTGACAGCATTATTGGTGTTATAACAAATAAAAATTTTTTCCGTCTTATGAACCAAAATAAAGAAGATATTTCAGAAATCATACAAGATATAATCCATCTTTCGGATTTAAAGCAGATAAGTGAAGCTCTTAGAGAGATGCAGAAAAATAAAATGCATATGGCTGTTGTTTTAGACCAATACGGCGGCACAAAGGGTATTATTACAATGGAGGATATCATTGAGGAGCTTGTTGGCGAGATTTATGATGAAAATGATGAAATTATAGATAACTTCATTGAAATTGATGAAAATGAATATGAAGTTTCAGGTGAACTTAGCATAAGTGATATGCTTGAAAATCTTGATCTTCCGGAAAATGAAATAGAAAGCACAGGAAATACAATTGGCGGCTGGATTATGGAGCTTTTAGGACATATTGCCAGTGAGGGTGAAACGGCTGAAAACGGTGCTTTTAAAATGACTGTTCTTTCTGTCAAGGATCAGAAAATACAAAAGGTCAAGCTTGTTATTACAACTGACAATAAAACCTGAATTTGAAAATTGGGGCTGTTGCACTTTAGTTTTTGTGCAACAGTCCTATTGTTATTTTTATACCTCATTTATTCAGTGGTTCCTTAGTATACTTCGCACGCCGAACCACCGTGCCAAAAATTAATAGACACCTCTACGGAGCGTTTATTGATTTTTTTACAGATTAGATATATACTTAAAATATAAGGAGTGAAAAACATGAACTGTGAAAGCGTAGGCAAAATTATATTACACCTGCGAAAAGAAAAAGGTATGACACAAAAACAGCTTGCAGATGCAATGAATATCAGTGATAAGGCGATTTCAAAGTGGGAAAGAGGACTTGGATGTCCTGATGTATCATTATTGCGTGAGTTGTCAGAAATACTGAACGTAAATATTGAAAAGTTGCTTAATGGAAATTTAGAACAAAATAATCTGGATGGTGGAAATATGAAAAGAATGAAATTTTATGTATGTCCAAGTTGTGGAAATATGCTGACTTCAACTGGAAAGTCTGAAATATCATGTTGCGGACGAAAGTTGAATGAACTTGAGGCTAAAAAGGCTGATGAAAGTCACGGTATTAATATTGAATTAATTTACGATTAAAGCTTTGTTGTTATTCCTCACGAAATTACTAAGTCGCATTTTATAAGCTTTGTGGCCTATGTAACTTGTGACAGATTAACAATGGTTAGGCTTTACCCTGAACAAAATGCTGAAGTACGTTTTCCTAGATTAAGGGGCGGAAGACTATATTATTATTGTAACCAGCATGGTCTTTGGTATGTTAATTAAAATGTCAACTATTATATCAATAAAAAAACAGCTATTGATTTTACACAATAGCTGTTTTTTATTATTCAAATATTAATTAGCAAATAATTAAATTGCACCAAGTTTATCAATATTAATCATCATAGCAACATAATTCATAAGCAATGTGCTATCTGCTGTATTTATAATACCATCTCTAACACAATCAGAATTTGCAATTCTTACATCTGAAAGTGGATTTGATTCCTGATTTAACAAGAACATATTAAGTGAAACAATATCAGCAACATTTACATCACCATCAACGTTAACATCGCCATATTTAGAAGCTACAACACCATCTGGAACTTTTATTCCACTAGTTGATTCAGTTGTTGTTATTGTAGTTTCGCTTGAAATAAGATCAGTTGTTACAGGTGCTGTTGTTGTAACATCTGGTTCTGTTGTTGAAACATCAGGCTCTGTTGTAACAGGAGCTGTTGTTGTTATAGGTGCAGTTGTTGTAACAGGCTCTGTTGTTGGTTCAACAATTTCTGAACTATAAGTTTTAAGATTTTCAGGCAATTCGTCAAGAGTTATACAATAGTCACTCTGATACATTTCAATCAAATCTTCTACTTTATTAAATAGTGGATTAGAAAGGAAATTAGTATCATATGAACCACCATCATACCAAGGACAGAAATATAGCCAAGCTGCTTTTTCTTCAAGCAAATTATTAAGAGTAGGAATACTATCATTTTCAGACATTGCTACCATTTTCTTACCATTGTACTTTTCTACAATGCTGTAGAATGTTCCGCTGATAGCACTGTCGTTATGACCTAATACTGGACTGCCTGTTGACCAGTCTGTGCAGTTATACTTGTCATAAGCGATAAGGTCAACGTAGTCATCACCTGGGTACCAGTTAGCTGATGTTTCATAAGCATAGCTGTTCCATTCCCAGATAAGGTTGTGTAGTCCATATGTGTCAACCAAGGTATCATATGTGAGCTTCCATAAGTCCTTATAAACTGCTGAACCGCTCTTGCCCCACCAGAACCATGAACCAGTTTCACCGCCGCCGCCTTCAGCTTCATGCAAAGGTCTGAAAATCAGTGGAACGTCAGCATCCTGAAGCTTCTGTAGTTCAGCTGCAAGATTCTTTAGGCAAAGCATGTAGTATTCGTTTTCCTTTGTACCTTCAACTAAAACCTTAGCTGTATCAAAGTCTGTTTTTTTAGGGTCATATGTTGCATTAGCCCAATCTACACTATTACCAATAGTGTAACCTGCAAAATTATTAGGTACAGTAATATGCCATGAAGCAGTTGCAATACCGCCTCTGTTATTTGTCCAATCAATTATTCTTTCTGTTGTTCCGTCTTCACTACCGTAAAGAGGGTTACAGTTTAGATATTCAAAGCCTCTGATTGCTGGGTATTTACCAGTATTATCCTTGATATATTCAAACTCATATTCAAAGTCATGAGGGCCGTACTTGTAAATTTCCTGCTGACCAGAAAGAACGTGTTTGCCATATACATCTGACAAATATGACATGAAGCTCTTTGCAGAAGCAGTTGCGTTTTCATCTGATAAAGTTCTGTCATAATTAGTTATACTTGGAAGAACTGATTCTTCAATACGAAGATAGTCAAGGTTAGTCCAACCCCAGCTGCTCTTAATACCAATTTCATTTGTACCAGCATTTAACTTAACAGAGCAAAGCTTTGTTTCTGTCCATTTTTCTTCTGAACAGCTTATTTGTCCCTGATCCACACCATTTACATAAAGGTTGTGAATTTTAGAACCATAAGATGCAGCATAGCAAAGGATTATATCGTACATTCCTGTTGTTTCAGCAGTAACAGTTACTGATGCCATTTCACCGCCGTTTTCAATGAAAACAAACTTACCATTTGAAGCCCCAGCTACCCATCTCTCTGAATCCTCTGTTGGAACAACAGAGCTTGTATGAGTTCCGTCCTCAAATTCATATCTTACACTTGAATCAGCATTTACAAATGATGAAACAAAAGAAGTGTTAAGAACACAAGCTAAAGCTAATGTGCCTGCACATAATTTTCCCTTAAAATTCTTCTTCAAAGTATTTCCTCCTCTAAATTAACAAGCTTAAACGTTTAAGTACCTGTTCGAATTGTTATAATTATACCATAATAATAAAATATGTGCAATAATTTTCATGAAAATTATTGCACAATTTTTGACGTTAAACTTTGTTAACTATTACTACTAAAAGTTTTAGCATCTTTTATGGTTCTGTCAAGTTCAGCGATAATATCTTCAACGTCATCATTTTCAATCAATTCCCAGACAACTTCATAGAAATACTTTGCCAACTCATAGTTAAGTTCTTGATGATTACGTTTAGCGAGAAAATAAGCTGTGTCCACAACAAGAATTGACGGACCAGGCTGAATAGCTTCATCTTCTAAGATTTTCATAAGCTGTGCCTGAGTATGTTCTGCCGGAACCGAACCCAAACCAAGACTTTTTGAAATATATTCCATTTCATTTTTAATAAGTTCTTTATTATTATAGAAAATACGACTCATTTCAAGCATTGCAACAGCTTTATCAAATTCTCCTTTTTCGGAAAAATAATAGCTATAATTAAAATACCCCTTGGAAAGCTGTTCCTTTGTTACTGCACACTGCATAAGCTTGTCAGTTGCAGTTCTCAGTTCATCAACCTGTTTAATCACCTTCAAAAGTTCACAATAGCTTGCATATATTTCAGCATCAGTAGGATTCAATTCAATAGCTCTTTTATAAGCTTCAATTGCTTCAGTAAATTTCTGTTTCTTTGTCAACCCCCAACCATAAAGTGTATAAACCTCACTCAAGTTACATGAAACAGGTTTAATTTCCTTTTCTGACTGATAAATTTGCAAATACAAAGCGTGTTCAATCGGTGTTCCAAAGCTTTTACAGGTAAATTCATCATCGTCAATCCACGCAAAAAGGTTATCCTTAATGATTTCTCGTAAAATTTCAATTCCACCGCCATAATTAAGATTTTTAAATCTCTTATAAACACTTTTAATTTTTTCATTAACCTTTTTGTTTTCAACTGAAAGATATGCATGTACAGTATTGTTCATATCGTCGTAAGCTGACTGATAAAGAAGCTTTGCAAGTTCTCTGTTTATTTCGTCGCTATTTTCTTCATTTGCATATTTATCTGACTGGCTTTTCAAAAATGGCCCATCCTTTTTTGGGTCGCCTGTCAATTTAGTTTTTATTTCTTCGATAATAGTATTTGTATTCATATGTTTCATACCTCTTTTTGTGAAATTAGTACATTTTAGATAATTATATATTAAATTGTACAATTTGTCAAGGCTGTCAGCTTGTATTTTATGTAAAAACATACAATAAAAGCTTGATCACACGAAAAAGTTCACCTTATTTTATGGAAAGTACAATTCCTACCAGTTATTGCAAAACATAGCTCAAATAAACAATACTTATCTAATTATCTTTAAACATTCTCATACTGAACACACGATTAAAATCATAAACTTTGAAAAACACTTGATTTTTTTCGGAAATATTGTTATTATTATAATAAAAATAAATTTATAGGTATTGCTCCACCAATTAAACATTGACAAATATTGACGGCAATGTTTAGTTGGCGGAGCAATAATACCGCATAAAGATTGTGTGCATATTGCGACGTCAGATTTTTCGTTAGATTGTATAAAAAATCCGAAGGCATACCGGCGTATGTTAAGGAGCTTTTTTGCAAGATTACGGAAAATATGCTAGCAAAATGTATGCAAAGCCGCTAGGCGGGCTTTGTGCGGTGTTACCTATAATTAAAGGAGTAAACAATGTCGGGAAAACTTCAGAAGATATTTAATAAATACCACGAGGCAATAATGTATATCTTTTTTGGTGGTCTGACCACCTTAGTGTACTATATAGCAAGGTTTAGCTCTAGAATGATTTTAGGCGATCTAAACGGTGCAGCTTTAACTGCAACTGCTATTGCACAAATAACTGCAATTACATTTGCTTTTATAACAAACAAGAAATTTGTTTTTAAAAGTAAAACAGAAACTGGAAATCAACTTTTTAGAGAGGCAGTTTCATTTTACGCTGGAAGAGGTGTTACATTTCTCCTTGATATGCTGATTACTTTTATATTCGTTGATAAATGTGCATCATTTTTCATCACTTTATTTTCTTTGAGTAAAATCAATTATGAAAGTGGTTTTATGACAAATGCATTTATTAACAAACTTGTCGGTTCTCCAGAAAAAATGAATGAATTTATCTGGACAATGCTTTCACAAGTTATAATACTTGTTCTTAATTATTTCTTTAGTAAACTATTTGTTTTCAAAAAGGCAAGAACTACGGAGGTGTGCGAAAAATGAAAGTAATGAGAAAAACAACTGCGTTCATTTTATCATTTGTGATTTTTTTACTTCTGATTTCACTCCATCTTTTAACTGTTGATGGTGATGAGGTTTATACTGTTTCAACACAGGACAACAGATTTTCATATTGTGAAAATACCGATGGAACGCTAAAAATTAAAGCTTCTAGCGGAACAACATTTAAAGGAGAGCTTACTATTCCCTCAACTTTAGATAGCAAAACTGTAACAGCAATTTCTGAAAGAGGATTTGTTGGTCAAACATCGTTAACTAAACTGAATATTCCTGAGTCAGTAACATCAATTGAAGAGTCGGCCTTTTCAAATTGTATTGCTCTTACTAATGTTGTTATAAAGGGTAAAATAACTAAAATTGGCATTTATCCTTTCTTTGAAACGCCTTTTGAAAAAAATCTTGAAAAGATAGGCGATTTTGTTATTTTAAATGATGATATTCTTTACGATTATGTTGGAAACTCTTCTAATATTGTAATTCCAAATGGAGTAAGGGTTATATCAGAGCATCTATTTACATATTTTGAGGCAAAAAGAGATTTTAAAATACAATATATAACTTTTACAGACAGCGTTGAGTATATATGCACTAAAGCGTTTTATGACTGTAATAACATTATAAATATTACAATTGGAACAGGAATAAAAGATATCGGCTTAAATGCATTTACTTCTTCTGAAATGACTGTTACTGGCTATTATGATACTTACGCTCAATCCTATGCATCAGATCATGGATATGTTTTCATTCCAATTGTTGCATATGGACAGATTGACCCAACGATTTATGTTGAATATTCAAAAGACTTCCGTCAACATTATTTTTCTTATGAAACAGAATTCAGCCGTGAAGGTATTCTAGTATTTAACAGGAATTATAATGGAGAAAAAATCGAAATAACCGACTGGGAATATTCAACAACTCCACAAAGCATTTATAATGATAAAGTCGGATAAAGGTTATCTGAGCATTTTAACAAACCTTACTTTTAAAAATTGACAATAATGTCACTTCATGATATAATTACTGTACTCAAATTTATTAGAAAAAGGTGTTTTGTATGATAAAAACTGTAGTATTTGGATATGGAAACGTTGGAAAAGCCGTTGTTGAAACTTGTCTTGTAAGCAATGATATAGATTTAGTGGGTATAGTTGACTTGGCTATGGCTGGAAATAATGCACATGGCTACACGATAGCAAAAGACTGGAGAAGCCTTCCGGAATTTGAAGTTGCTATTTTGTCACTACCTTCTCGACTTGTACCAGAAATAGCAGAAGAACTGTTATCAGAAGGTAAGTATACAGTTGATAGCTTTGACATACACACAAGAATAATCGAGGTTCGCTCAAGACTAAATGAAGCATCAAAAGCAAAGAACGTTGCAGCTATAACAGCAGCTGGCTGGGATCCTGGAACAGACTCAATAATCCGTACACTTTTGGAAGCAATGGCTCCAAAGGGATTGACATATACTAATTTTGGTCCTGGAATGTCAATGGGCCATTCCGTAGCAGCGAAGGCGATTGACGGTGTTAAGGATGCACTTTCAATGACAATTCCAGTTGGAACAGGTATCCATAGAAGAATGGTCTATATTGAGTTAGAAAACGGTGCAGATATAACTGAAATTTCAGAAAAGATTAAGGCTGATGATTATTTTGCTCACGATGAAACTCATGTTATTGAAGTAAAATCAATTAGTGAGATTATGAATGTTGGTCATGGTGTTCAGATTGAACGCAGGGGAGTATCTGGTACAACACATAATCAACTTTTCGAATTTAACATGAAGATAAACAATCCAGCATTAACTGCACAGGTGCTTGTAAGTTCAGCAAGAGCAGTGGTAAAGCAAGCTAGTGGCTGTTATACATTGATAGAGATTCCGCCAGTTGATTTCCTAGATGTTTCAAGAGATGAAGCAGTTGCATATTTAGTTTAATTAATCGAATAGATATAAAAAAAGAGGAGCGAAAGCTCCTCTTTTCAGCATGTCGAAAAAGTGTGATTCTGACTTTGAATTTTATTTTATAAAAGCTTTTAGTTATTCTGACGTTTCAAAACTTCCCCACTATCGTGCGTTTTAAAAGGCTGGTAGAACTCGACGTAAGCATTCAAAGGATTCTTATTAACTAAACCTGCCGAATGGCGATTGGGTGCAGCGTCACGCTGCTTTTTCACTTGTAAAAAAGAACCCTCTTGTCGCCTATGGGCGACAATTCACAAGAAAAAGACGCTTGAACGATGTGGATTTCGCTTGTTGCGACAAGCGACCAAGGCTCTGACTTTGGAAACCGCAACCCTTTAAAAAGGGTTGACCTAAACTGTTTCGCCATTCGGCGGGGATAGTCAACTTATTTCGTCGATTACTACCTTTTTCGACAAACTGAAAAGAGGAGCGAAAGCTCCTCTTTTTTTGTTAAAATTATTCTTAAAAGCTATACTAAAATCAATTACTTGTCAACATTTTATCCAACGTTTTTATACCTATTCTCAATAATAATCATTTTATGAGATGTAGTATATCGTTTTCTAGCAAATTCGGCTATTTGTTTGATGGAATAAGATGCCGTAATAATAAAAATAGGCGAAAAATTAACCAGATATCTCGAACGTGTTTCCCAGATAATAAAGAAGAAGTATACTCCGCAAATTAATATTTTAAGGAATATTTCTTTTCCGTATTTTTTAGAAGTAGCTCCATTGATAAATGAAAACAATATCATCAACAACAGCATACATTGATAAACAGAGCAATATCCTTTAAATATTGATGTTTGAACAATTTCTTTGAATACATTTGTCCCCTGACTGTTTTTCAGGTAAAATAGGACAAAATATGTTCCGTCACCCCATGTATATGAAATCTTTTTTACAAGATGTTTTACCATTCCAGTAAAACCATATTCAGAAATTCTATTTTTAATTTCAGAAACATCAGCTTGCTTTTTCTGCTCGTAATTTCCACTGTTAACCGTAAACCAAAAGTCCTCAATGTAAAATCCACCTCTATCATGTAGCCCCATCATAACCCAGTGTTCAGGAGGAAACTGTGTTTCTTCAAGCTCTGTCTTACTTGCTAAATCAAAGCTGTTAATAAACGTCGAACATAAGCCGGTTGAAATAATTATACCAGCCATAAAAATACTTAAAACTTTTAGATGTTCTTTAAAATTTGCTTTGGTAAGTGTGAAAATCAGGTATATTATAAAAGCTGGAATCAGGATAATAACACTGCCCTTGATTTTATAACCGATAACAATAAGTAAGCCACTGACAAGAATTTGTGGAATTTTACTTTTAATAGAGTTATTTTCAATTGCGCATAGAAAAAGATATATCGCTCCCATTACAAAAGGCATACTCATAGAATCGGTGTAAAAATATGGTGTGTATGTATAAAATACAGAGAATGCAGCACCAATTATAGCGCAAAAAAGCGGTGTAAACTTATCTTTGAAAATTTTACCTGATATAAAATAACAAAGAATATATGAAATATGAAGTCCCATGGTATTTATTAATATCGGGGCAATAAGTGGCATTACACCAAAAAACTTTTGACAGGTTGAATAAATCAGCGAAAGAATTACGAGAAGTGCTTGATTGTTTGTGTATCTTACAAAATAATCCTTATGGTGCGCTGGAAGCTGACTATAAAGATCGGCCTTATTCCATGTCTGACAAAAATCTCTTGCAGCACGATCAACATACCCCAGATCTGAAATTGGTTTGAATTTTAAAACAAACGCTGAAAATAATTGTAATACTAAAACAGCGGCAGCAATACAAAAAAATATTTTGGTTATCTGCCTTTTCGGCATTCTAAAAGTTTTTTTCCTTATAAAATTATAAAACCAAACCATTGTCGCTGAAAATAGAATACCCAATAATAAAATAATTGTTATGCTTATTGCAGAGTACTTTGTATACCCTCTTGCGATAACTGAAATAATTGTTATGCCAAATAATATGGCAAAAATCCCCTGAAACCATTTGCTCACTTTTAACATATATTTTTCCCCTTCTTTGACCTTTCATCATATTATAATTATAGAATAAGTTTAGTTAATTGTAAATTGACAAATTACCAAATATATTAACGAATATTTTCTATACCGTTGTGTATTATTACAACTAATACACATTAAAGGTTAGTTGCCAATTTATTTTTTCATAATAAGTGCCACACATCATTGATAATTCAATAAAAACATCTATATTGTAAAAACACGGCAACAGCATTTACTTTTTTTAAAAAAAGGTGTAAAATAGAAGTATGAATATAGAAGAACTGAAAGAAGGAATCAAAAATATCAGCGAGCCAAGAAGAACCGGATATGGAAATATCCGTCATAAGCTTGAAGATATCATAATCATAGGACTGTGTACTGTAATATGCGGAGGGGAAGATTTTGCTGATATGGAGGCATTCGGCAAAAGTCGTCAGGAATATCTGGCGAAAATTCTTGAACTT
>JAVBRC010000127.1:0-9592 GCA_031548405.1 Oscillospiraceae bacterium
CAATTTCTAATTTTCTAATATCCTCAGGATTCGTAAGATCAAACCCCTCATAGGATTCCAAAAACTTCTCAATTGCAACCTTGCGAACCTTAAAGTTACCTAATTTCAAGCATGGCAATTTTCCCGCTTTTATAAGCTTATAAACTGATGAGGTATTTATTTTTAAAATTTTTGCTACCTCTGCAACTGTATATAACATTACTTCCATATGGCTACTCCTTTCACATCACCAAGTGGCTCCAATATATATTTGTGTAATGGTTATGCATTTTGTTAAAGCAGTTGCATTTACTGCTGAAGCTTTTTATTCGGAGCTTCAGGCCCTATCACACTGCACATTAAAGTGTGCAAACCTGTTTTACAGCTCAACTCAACTTCCTTTCCTTCTCCCAACGAGTAACAATTTCGTTGCTTGCGGACAATATTCTATCAAATTTAGGCATTTGATAGCGTCCAGCTAACGCCTTGCTGAGTTCGGTTGAGTTTGTTTTTATTCCCTGCTTCATAAGCTCTGGAATCAAATCCACTTGTTTTTTCTCAAGCTCCATCAATCGGATTTTAATTCTGAACGGCAAAATATCACTTCCTTTCTATTGACAAGTTAGGCTTGCCAGTGCTATAATAATTGTGAAAAGTTATACCCTTTTCGTGCCAAAACTTGTTGCTTGGTTTGGGGTATGGTTATATTATAATTCGTAATCACGAGAATGTCAATGGTTTTATTCGTACTTACGAATTATTATTGTTATTAACAACTTTCAACACTATTTTTAAAGCAAAATACACAAAATGATAACATAAAAAAAACACCCTCGAATTAACGAGAGTGTTCTAGAGAGGACACAAGTTTATGGAAAAACCCTACTCAAATTATTTAGAAGAATTTTCAAAAAACATAAACAGTCAGATCAACAAGCCCTTCGAAGATTTGTATAAAAGGATGGCAGAAAAAAATGCTTTAGCGCTCAGCCCATTAAAACAGGTTGATGATCGTTTTATAACTAACTTATCAGAAGCAATGACCAATCTAACTAACCAATTAAACAACATTCTAAAGCCCCTCCGCATGCAAGAAGAATTGGTGAACGCTGTCAGCCGCAGCTTAAAACCACTTACTGAAAATCTTCAAAAAACATTAAACAGGATTTATTCTACGAATGTGCAACCATTCGAATTAAAAGCACCTATTCTTTCTCAAGTTGTTGAGTGTAAACATACACAGCAAGAAGAAATTTCCGAAACGCTCAAGACATATATAGACAATTATTGTTCAGATAAAATTACAGAAGAAGCAAAAAAGGAAGTCGAGGTATATTCAAATAATTGGGCGTTTTCCAAAGTGATTACACTTGATACTATTATAGGATTAATTAGCATTCTAATCCCCTTGATTGCAGCATACCTTGCAGATTCTAAGCAAGTAGAACAGACCACAAATATAACAAATAAAACAAACATTAATATGACATTCCAGCAGCAAGACGCCGATTTAAATGAACTGATAGAAAAAATCAACGCCATTTTGCCTGATTTCACACCTGACGCTGAGGATTATTTCGAAGAGTCAGATTCAGAGGAAGAACAATCCACAGAGCCCGGCAAATAAAAGAAAAAGTGTTCAAAAAATGAAACTATCAAAACTTTAATGGTAACAATTACTCCAAACCATTTGAATTGATGTACAACGTCAATAGAAGTTGGAGTTTTAAAGATTACAGTCACAATACATTGTATAACAAGCGCAATTGCAAACCCAGTGATAAGTGATTTTTCAAATCTCCAACTCTTAAGATAATCTAAAGTCTTTTTTAACCACATATTGTATCCTCCATAAAAATTCACTTTACGAAAAACGTAAGCTTACTTATATTATAACTCGTGTTTACGAGTTTGTCAAGAAAGGTTGTGACTTTATGAATAAAATACCTAAACTATTTGAGATAATGAATGAAAACGGGATTACAGCAAAAAAGTTATCCGATGACACAAAAATTTCTACTGGGAACATAAGTGATTGGAAAACTGGACGCAGCAAGCCTTCTGCTGATAAATTGACAATATTAGCGAAATACTTCAACGTTTCAACCGACTACCTCCTCGGAAATGAGGCCCCCAAGGAAGAACCTCTTGATAAAACAGAAAAAGAAATTTTATTATTGGCTCGAAAAACCAAAGAACTTCCAGAAGCCGATAGACAAAAACTAATCAAGCTTTTTGAAAGCTCAATCGATACGTTTTTAAATGCTCAGGAGGAACAAAATAAGAAATGATTGAACTTGAACGCAGGCTGTACATAAAAAACTTTACCGCTGGACTTTTACTAAATCAGAATAATCTGTCTTCTGTGATTGATGTTCGGGATATGCAGCTGCCTAAAAACATCTACATATCAACGTTTCAGAATTATTCAGAAATAACAGGTGTTTCAGTGAACGACTTGTCCCATAATGGTTTTTATGACGATGGGTACACCATAAAAGCTGGTAAGTCAAGCATTATACTGTATAATTCACTTTATGACATTATATGCCCTCAACGGCTAAGATTCTCGCTTGCGCACGAGGTGGGACACATATTTTTAAATCATATTGTAGATGATGCCAAAAGCGAGGAAGAAGCTAACTATTTCGCATCACAAATTGTCGCCCATGACGCATTAGTTGTTACAATGCTCAAAGACAGCTGGGATGCAACAGTGTGCTACATAAGAGATCAATTCGGCATTTCATGGGATACTGCTGCAATAAAGCTCAGATATCTGAATAGAAATAAACGTTCTTACAATCAGACTGAAGTCAAATTATTTCAAAAATATAAAAATTCTTTTAATACGAAACGATATAATAGAAATAAATTTGCTGATGCGTCTACCTTACTTTGGGTTGAGTGTGATGAGGTTTAACGTAATGATATTTGATTTGTTCACAGTTTGTTCATATAATTTGTAACATTTTGACAAAAAACGTCGGATAATTTCTGGTAATATACGAATTGTATTATACTTCTATATGTGATATTATTTAAATATAATAATATGATATGGAGGATTTTTATCATGACAAATGAAAACAATCAAGCAACAAAATTCTGTAAACACTGCGGTAAATCAATTAATGAGAAAGCTGTAATATGCCCTCTTTGTGGGTGTCAGGTTGAAGAAATGGCATCTGCTGCCGCTGCACAGCCAAACGTTGTTATTAACAATACAAATACTAATACAAACACTAATGTAATTGGTGGATATGGTCGCCCTAAAAACAAGTGGGTTTCCTTCTTCCTGTGTTTATTTACTGTTTTTGGTCATAAATTTTATGAAGGAAAAATTGGAATGGGTATCGTTTATATCTTCACAGCTGGATTGTTCGGAATCGGTTGGATAATTGACCTAATCATTCTACTCTTTAAGCCTAACCCATATTATGTATAACTAACACTATTCCCCGACTAACCCTCGGGGAATTTTTGTAAAAAAATAACGCTCTCACTGCGGTAACAGCAAGAGCGTTCAAAAAGAGTGATATCTTTATCCTTGTCCTATGATTATATCACTCTTTAAACAATATGTCAAGGAGGGATTTTTATGGGAGCAGTAAATGCACGAAAACGTGGTATGCTTTGGCAATACTATTTTGAGGGAGCAAAAATTGACGGTAAGCGTCAGCGCATTTGCAAATCAGGGTACAATACTAAAAAAGATGCGTTGGAAGCTGGAAACAAAGCGCTTGCCGAATATAATAATTCTGGTATTCACTTTACCCCTTCGGAGTTAAGTTTTTCGGACTACCTAGATTATTGGATAAAAAATTATTGTGAAGTAAATTTAAAATCAACCACGATTGACGGCTATAACAAAAAAATCAAACTACATATAAAGCCCGTACTGGGAAAATATAAGCTAAAAGCGATTACTCCCTCAATATTACAGCAATTTATAAACAACAAATTCAACGAGGGTTACAGCCGTAACACACTAGTTGTGCTTAAAGCTTTATTGTCTGGTTGCCTTTCTTACGCCGTTCAGCCGTGCGAATTTATCCAAAGCAACCCAATGATGTCAGTCAAGCTTCCATCAACGAGGGCAAAGGCTGATGTTTCCACCCGCAGGAAAGAAAAAGCAATTGTGACTAAAGAACAAGTAACAGCAATTTTAAAACGTTTTCCAGAGGGACATCCTTGTCATATTCCTTTGCAGCTTGCATATAGGTGTGGTCTGCGTTTAGGGGAAGTTTTTGGGTTATCATGGGATGATATTAATTTTGAGCACTCCACGCTATCCGTCAATAGACAGATTCAAATGGATGAAAAAACGAAAAAGTGGACATTTTCAAATCCAAAATACGATTCGTTTAGAACTATCAAACTAGATTCAACAATTGTTGAGCTGCTTAAAAACGCTAAGAAATCACAAGAAGATTCCGAAGAGGAATACGGAGAATTTTATACAAATTTGTTTGTAGATGAAAACGACCACCTTAATTCAGATGGTTCGGGAACAGTTATCAAAATGGTTAATGTGCGGGAAAATGGAACGTATATACAACCTAGGGTCACACAACATCTCGGTAGAGTAATTCATTATGAATTAGGATTTAAACAGTGGGATTTTCATTCCTTGCGACATACGCATACCACTGTTCTAATTGAAGCTGGTGCAAATATAAAAGATGTTCAGAACAGATTAGGGCATAAAAACATTGGCGTCACATTGCAAATATATACACACGTTACAGAGAAGATGCAAAATGATACTGTTTTGATTTTAGAAAAAGCCTTGTCCGATTGACACCCGTTTGACACCCAAAACCCAGTTATATGTAATTCAACTGTGTTTATTATAAGTATATCAAATTTTATCTAATCCAATAAACGCCGATTCTACGCGCACAATCAGTTGTAGCAAGTGTAAGCAAACCACCAAATATACCAGTTAATTTGATAGGGTAACAACCCAATGGTTGGTGCTACTGTTGCTTGTGCTGTTGCAGTTGAGGAAAGCTTTAAGTAAGCTGAAATCACGCAAATATGGCGTTTTATACGTAAATAATAATTGCACTGTAAGTTATGTTAAAGTAACTTACAGTGCTTTTTTTATAGCCATGCTTGGGGCGTGAAAAAAGCACCTTGAAATCAATCAAAGTGCTTGAATTTGGGTATAAAAATACCACCTACAAATTAATGTGGGTGGTAACTACCATTCTTTCATTTCATCGCATTTCTTTTTTTCGACTTCAATCTCCGCCTCAATTTCTTCAAGTGTCATTTTAGAATGATGTTCAGAAACCTCTGGAGGAACTCCGTCATAGTAACTTTCATATTCTTTTTCCATTACCTCATCTCCCATTCAATACTGTAGTCTTTTTCAAACTGTTCCATAGCAAGGATATATGCTTTATGTTCAGTATATTCAATTTTTTTATATTTGTCAACAGTGTTGTCAAATGAATTTGCACTAAATGGTTTTTTACCCGTTTTATACACGTATACATCACCATTATGGCAGGCAACAACCCCTTTTAAAGTTCTATTTGAAGACAAATCAAAGCCACTTAGTGACAAGCTGGTTGGATGTTTGTGCAACGAAATTAATGAATGTGGATTATGCTTTTTAACTGCACTGTTCAGTGATTTATTATAGGTATTGCTCCACCAATTAAACATTGACAATTGACGGCAATGTTTAGTTGGCGGAGCAATAACACTATACTGGGTATTGTTTCGGTTCTTAACGCTCTTTGCGTTCCTCATCAGTGTAACTCTTTCCTTCGTCTGAGATGCCTTCAAAATATATGGTTTGTGCTACTGTTGCTTGTGCTGTTGCAGTTGAGGAGAGCTTTAAGTAAGATTAAACCACGTAAATACGGCATTTTATAAGATGATTTAAATCACACTGTAAGTTATGTAAAATGACTTACAGTGCTTTTTATATATCGACGCACAAATTCCAAAAATACGCTGTAAAAAAATCGCATTTTATTGTTAATAATTCCAATAATTGTTGATTTGTGTATAAATATGGTGTATAATAATATTTATAACCTAAAATATTTTATAAACAAAAGGAATTGGTGATTGAAAATGAGAATCGATTACAAAAAGCTTACAAATGTAAGAAGAAACAAACAATTATCAATCAAATGTGTTGCAAACCATATATCCATACCACCCGTATACTTAGCGTGCATTGAAAACGGTCGTCGACCGCTTCTATCTGATTCTGAGGTTGCAAAAGCATTGATTAGTCTTTATGGTATTAGTTTGGAAGATATCACTTAATATTTTTTAATAATACACAAGAGAGCATGCCTTAAACTAACTTTTAATAGTTTGTTTAAGGCATGCTCTCTTGTTGGTTTATATCTCTTTTGTACATTCTATTATTATAAATTCATTTTTTAGTGCTTTTTGAGAAAATTCCATTATGTTAACTGCTTCATAATATGTCAGTACATTTTGCTTTTTCAACTGACAAAATACCTCTTCACCATCAAACAGAACATTTATTGCTGCGTTTTCGCAAGTATTAAACTCTATTTTTCAATTTTATTTGCATTCACGCAATAAAAATGGTATAATATTAATAGTATGTTTATTAGCATAATACTTAAAATTTAAACTATTGGAGATATTATGATGATTGATTTAAAATCAAGACGAATACAGCTAGGTCTGACAATGCTAGAGGTTGCAAAAGCTGTTGGAGTATCAGAAGCAACTATAAGTCGTTATGAAAGCGGAAACATAAAGAACATGAGGCGTGACCGTATTGAAAACTATGCGAAAATACTTCAGGTAAATCCAGCTGTTTTACTGGGTGTTGAAGTCGTAAAAGAGGACACATCGAGTATTGAAATTTTACCGAAAAGTGAAATTCGTATGATTCCGGTTTTCGAGAGCGTTTCAGCAGGATTCGGAGCGTATGCCTCCAATGATATTATAGACTATATTCCAATTTATATTGAAAGTGATTTTGAAGCTGAAGAAACACTGTGTATAACCGTCAGTGGAGATAGCATGTACCCCAAAATTGAGGACGGCGATATTGTTCAGGTGCGTAAACAGTCAATGGTTGATAGTGGCCAAATTGCAGTTGTGTTACTTGACGATGAAGAAGGGCTGGTGAAAAAGATAAAATTTGGTGACGACTATATTGAACTGATAAGCATCAATCCAGAGTACCCACCTAAAAAATTCGTCAAAGAAGAAATGAATCGTATCAGTATTGTAGGACTAGTAAGAAAAATCATAAAAGAATGCTAAGTTTCACTTATACTTAAATTATATAACTTTAAAATACCACACAAATTACGTGTGGTATTTTCTATATTATTAATGCTACATCTTTTTTTATCCTTGAAAATTCAATATATATATGATATAATTTCAATATATTATTTTTTCATTATGGGGGGACTATGATTATGAGGATACTATCTTATATTATCACTATATTATTTTTACAGTTTATTCCTAATTCTTTAGTGCTTGATACTTATGCTGAATCTATTGAATCTGTGGATTTACCTGAGCATATTGTTGTTGGATACTGGGAAAACTGGACAACAGGTCAAAATCTTAAGCTTTCACAAATTGATGAGGGCTGGGATGTTATTATTGTTTCATTCATGCTTACAGATTCATCAAATTCTCATTGCTGGTTCACACCAGATGATACACTTTATCCAGGTGGAAATGCTGATTTTATTGAAGATGTTAAGTTCTGTCAAAACCGTGGTCAGAAAGTGCTTATATCTTTTGGCGGCGCTATTGGATATTCGCTTGAATTAAATAACAATGCTCAACGTGATGATTTCTACACGTCATGTCGTGATATTATTGAATATTACGGCTTTGATGGATTTGATATTGACATAGAGCAATCACTTATAAACTTAGAGGGTGAAACTTCTATGTTAAATCCTACTAAGCCTATGAATATAAATCTTATTTACATATGTCATGCACTCAATGATTATTTTGGCGAAGACTTTATTCTTACAATGGCTCCTGAACATCCATATGTTCAAGGCGGTGCCTACTGGTGGAGTGGATGGCACGGCATATGGGGTGGCTATCTTCCGCTTTTAAATGGGGTTCGTGACATACTCACCTTTATTCACGTTCAATTTTACAATAACGTTTTTAGTGATTATCCTTCGCCATATCAGCAATATGGAAAAGAAACCTACATATTCGTTACAGAACTTTTAATAAATGGTTTTGACACGGCAAAAGGCAATGGCCATTTTGATGGTCTTAAACCTGAACAGGTTGTGCTTGGAGTAATTACTCAAAGTGGTGGATATTCTGAAAATGGTGAGCTGCCTGCCACTGAATACGGTGAAATAATTGAGGCATTACTGGGAAAATATCCTTCTTTTCGTGGTGCAATGACATGGTCAATTGGAAATGATAAAAAAACAGGCAGCAAGTTTCTTACAACAATGCGTGAACTATTCGATTCTCTTTCTCCAAATGAAATACTCAAAGGTGATATAAACTTCGATGGAATAGTAAATAATGAAGACATTATCATATTGAAAAAACACTTACTTAAAATCGAACCACTTACTTCAGAACTTCAAGGAAAATCCGCTGATATTAACGAGGATGGAATTGTTAACATATTCGACCTTATAAAAATAATGAATCTATGTAAACGGTAATAATTATGAAAAATTGCAAAACAAGAATTTAATTAGTCTTTTAAAAAGATTTTTTAAACTTGTTTTGCATTTTTTCATTTTTTATATTTCTTTTACCCCTTCCAATTCCGCTTGTTTTAATTTATTAATTAAAACATCATTGGCAATCTCATTACAATCTATCAAAAATTTTATATGTTTCAAATGTGAATAACAATCGAAATATACTATTTCCATATAATTTCTTTTTTCAACATGCCTTGTTTCAATCGGCATAGCTGTACCAATTAACGTTCCCAGTAAGCCACTCTCAAAACATTTCGGCATCGCTTTTGAATCATTTGGCTCATACTTTCTTTCTGTTTCTTCAATTTTAAAAGTTGAAACTGATTTTAAGTCTACAAAATTAATATAAATAGTATTGTTAGTCAGTTCATTGTCTAATGCGACTCTATTTTTACATATATATAAATTATATGTGCCTATTTCTAAATCATTTTCAGAATTAATTAGTACTGCACCATATATATGCTCACTGGCATTGAGTTCAATATTGCGTTTATGTCTTTTTCTTCTTTGCTGTTTAGTTAATCGTTTTACATCAATAATTTTCTTATATATGAACACACAAGTAAGATAAAAAACAGCGATAGTTAGAATTGTTAAAAAAATATCACCTAAAGAGATCCTCAAATTATTAAAAATAGCATTTTCCATTTGTCTTACCTCCTAAAATAATTTTAAAAATAATACTTAATCCGTTAAATACACTCTATACATCTTCACTTTACATAACATCACTAAAATTAACACCATAAAATTTGAGCAAATCATTAGCAATTTCAGAATCAAAGATAAACGTTCGATGCCCAGTTTCCATACACACCAGATAAATAGGCGGGATACCCAAATATTTTGCAGCTTCTCTTATTGTTAATTTTTTTCTTTTT
>JAVBRC010000045.1:0-5293 GCA_031548405.1 Oscillospiraceae bacterium
AAATTTGTCTTGAAATACACCAGTCACGGATATTTTCGAGCCAATGGAAGTATATTTTTTCAAATCTTTCTGGAACAAACTTAGTTTCACCAGTTTTTACTGCATCAATAGCAGGGCCAGCAAGTGGCTTCATTTTAACAAACCACTGAATTGAAACCTTTGGCTCTACAGTTGTACCACAACGGTAGCAAGTACCAACGTTATGGCTATGATCCTCAACCTTAACCAATGCACCTTCAGCGTCAAGGTCAGCAACAATTGCTTTTCTGGCATCGTATCTGTCCATACCAGCATATTTAGGATAGTCTTCAGTAATCTTTGCATCATCAGTCATTACATTGATAATAGGTAAGCTATGACGAAGTCCAACTTCAAAGTCATTAGGATCGTGGGCAGGGGTGATTTTAACAACGCCAGTACCAAAATCCATTTCAACATAATCGTCAGCAACAATTGGAATTTCTCTGTTAACAAGAGGAAGAATAACTGTTTTACCGATAAGGTGCTTGTAACGGTCGTCCTCTGGGTTAACTGCAACAGCTGTATCACCGAGAAGTGTTTCCGGACGTGTTGTTGCCAGCTCCAGATAGTCGTTACTATCCTTTATTTTATATCTCAAATGCCAGAAGAAACCAGCTTGATCTTCATATTCAACTTCGGCGTCAGAAAGTGAAGTCTTACAGTGAGGACACCAGTTTATAATTCTCTCGCCTCTGTAAATAAGGCCCTTTTCATAATAGTTAATAAAAGCGTCCTTAACAGCCTTTGAACAGCCTTCATCCATTGTAAAGCGTTCTCTTGACCAGTCACATGAAGAACCAAGCTTCTTTAACTGTTCAACAATACGTCCGCCGTACTTTTCTTTCCATTCCCAAGCACGTTTCATAAAGCCATCACGTCCAAGATCTTCCTTAGTAACGCCGTCAGCCTTCATTGCTTCAACAATTTTAGCTTCAGTAGCAATAGCAGCGTGGTCAGTACCAGGCAACCATAATGCACTGTATCCAGACATTCTTTTCCATCTGATGAGAATATCTTGTAAAGTTTCATCAAGGGCATGTCCCATGTGTAATTGACCAGTAATATTTGGTGGTGGAATTACAATTGTGTAAGGCTTTTTGTTCTTATCAACCTTTGCTTTGAAGCAATCATTATCATTCCAATACTTATAAATTCTGTCTTCAAAATCTTTAGGACAATAAGACTTTGCAAGCTCTTTATTCATTTTAATCTCTCCAATTCATAATAAGAGTCTTTAGAATAGACTCAAAAAAATAAAACAGCCTAATGAAAAATCTATTTAAGGCTGTCGCAATACATAATAAATTATACTTTATAAGAGTGAATTTGTCAAGAATAATGAGAGCAAAGTAATTAACCGCTTCGCTTGGTGTGCTGTTAGTTAACTTGCTACATTTGATTTTTCTGACACTTTAATATAGTATATAATTTTAAAAATCTTAAAACCTTGCAAAAAAACCAAATCTGTGGTATCATTAAATAGTTTGAAGCTAGGAAAGGACGGAGATTATGGCAAAAAAAGTTCAAGATTATGGTAATGAGAGTATTACTATGCTTAAAGGTCCGGATAAGGTAAGAAAACGTCCGGGAGTTATTTTTGGTTCTGATGGGCTGGATGGCTGTGAGCATTCGGTTTTTGAAATTATTTCAAATTCAATCGATGAGGCACGTTCGGGATTTGGTAATAAAATAATTGTAACTAAATATAATGATAATGTTATAGAAGTTGAGGACTTCGGAAGAGGATGTCCTGTTGATTATAATAAGTCGGAGGAACGTTATAACTGGGAGTTGGTTTACTGCGAACTTTACGCTGGTGGTAAATATGACGATAATTCCGATATGTATGAATATTCTCTTGGACTAAATGGTCTTGGCTTATGTTCAACTCAGTTTGCATCTGAGTTTATGGATATTGAAGTTGTGCGTGACGGATATAAACATAACCTTCATTTTGAAAAAGGTGAAAACGTTGGTGGACTAACCAAAAAGAAAACTAATCAGAAACAGACGGGTACAAAAACTAAGTGGAAGCCCGACCTTGAAGTATTCACAGATATAGATGTCAGGGATGAGTATTTTAAGGATATTTTGAAGCATCAGGCTGTTATTAATCCGAACCTTCTTTTCGTGTATCGTTATCAGAAAGAGGACGGGACTTTTGAAGAAACTGAGTTCATTTATGAAAATGGTATTACTGATTATGTAAATGAAATTTCAAACGGTCAGAATTTTTCTTCAATTCAGTTCTGGCAGACTGAGAAAATGGGACGTGATAGAGCTGATAAGTCAGAGTATAAAGTAAAGATGTCTTTTGCACTTACATTTTCTAATCAGGTTAAACAAATTGAATATTACCATAACTCAAGCTTTCTTGAGCATGGCGGTTCGCCAGAACGTGCGGTAAAGCAGGCTTTTGTTTCTCAGATTGATTCGTATATGAAGCAGAACGATAAGTATAAGCAAAATGAATCTAAAATAACATTTGCTGATGTTGAAGATTGCCTTATACTTGTATCTTCATCATTTTCAACTCAGACTTCTTACGAAAACCAGACTAAGAAGGCTATAACAAATAAATTTATTTATGATGCAATGACCGAATTTTTAAAGCATCAGCTTGAAGTTTATTTTATAGAAAATCCTGATGAGGCTTTGAAAATCGCAGAGCAGGTTATGGTTAATAAACGTAGCCGTGAAAATGCTGAAAAGACACGACTGAACTTGAAAAAAACACTTTCTGGTACTATCGACCTTTCTAATATGGTGAAAAAGTTTGTTGATTGCCGTACAAAGGATACCGATAGACGTGAACTTTATATAGTGGAGGGTGATTCTGCGCTTGGTGCTGTTAAGCTTGCGAGAGAATCGGAGTTTCAAGCTGTAATACCAGTCAGAGGAAAAATTTTAAACTGTCTTAAAGCTGATTATAATAAAATATTTAAAAATGATATTATTGTTGATATTATAAAAGTACTCGGATGTGGCGTTGAGGTTAAGACTAAGGCTAACAAGGATTTGTCCTATTTTAACCTTGAAGGGCTTAAATGGAATAAAGTTATAATATGTACTGATGCCGACGTAGACGGATTTCAGATCAGAACACTTATTCTCACAATGCTCTACAGACTTACACCTACACTAATAGAACAAGGTTATGTCTATATTGCGGAATCTCCGCTTTTTGAAATAACAACAAAAGAAAAAACTTATTTCGCATACAGCGAAAAAGAAAAAGTTGATATAATGAAGATGATAGGTGATAAGAAATTTAATCTTCAGCGTTCTAAAGGACTTGGTGAGAATGAGCCTGATATGATGTCGCTTACAACAATGAATCCGTCAACTCGTCGTCTTATCAGAGTAACTCCAGATGGAATGGAACAGACAATGCAAATGTTCGATATGCTTTTGGGTGATAATTTGCAAGGACGTAAAGATTATATTTCAAAATATGGTAGTGATTATCTTGAGATGGCTGATATTTCTTGATGAAAAGGAGTGTGGAATTTTAAATGGCTAGAAAATCGGATAAGAGCCCTAAAAGAACAAATAATAATTATCCAGAAGCATATATAGAAAATGCCGGAATAGTTGTTCAGGAAAAAATTACTGATACACTTGAAAAAAACTATATGCCTTACGCTATGAGTGTAATTGTTTCGAGAGCACTTCCAGAAATTGATGGTTTTAAGCCTTCACATAGAAAGCTTTTGTATACTATGTATAAGCAAGGCTTGCTTACTGGAAAAAGAACTAAGTCAGCGAATGTTGTCGGCGAAACTATGAAGCTGAATCCACATGGAGATGGTGCTATTTACGATACAATGGTAAGACTGGCAAGGGGAAACGAAGCACTTCTTCACCCATTTGTTGATTCAAAGGGAAACTTTGGAAAAGCATATTCCAGAGATATGGCATCTGCTGCATCAAGATATACAGAGGTAAAGCTAGAAGCAATCTGTAGTGAATTGTTTTCTGATATTGATAAGGATACAGTTGATTTTGTACCTAACTATGATAATACAACAACAGAACCAACCCTGTTTCCGACAACCTTTCCAGCAGTTCTCGTGAATTCTAATATGGGTATTGCCGTTTCAATGGCAAGTAATGTATGTCCGTTCAATCTTGCAGAAGTATGTGAAACTTGTATTTCTTATATTAAAAATCCAAAGCATGATATAATCAGTACACTTAAAGGGCCTGATTTTCCTAGTGGTGGTTTCATGCTATATGATGAGGACGAACTTAAAGAGGTTTATCGTACGGGCAGAGGTTCAATAAAGCTTCGTTCAAAGTATAATTATGACAAGGCTGCCAATTGCATTGAGGTAACGCAAATTCCTTATAGCACAACTATTGAGGCGATTATAGAAAAAATAATTGATCTTATAAAGCAAGGCAAAATAAGAGAAGTATCATATATAAGGGATGAAACTGGTTTAAATGGACTTAAAATAGCAATTGATCTGAAAAGGGGAGTTGATCCTGAAAAGCTTATGAACAAGCTTTTTAAGCTGACACCACTTCAGGATAACTTTTCTTGCAATTTTAATATACTTATTGGTGGAGTTCCTAAGGTTATGGGAATTCAGGAAATACTTGATGAATGGATTGCTTTTCGTGAAGAATGTGTTAAGCGTAGAGTATATTTTGATTTGAACAAGAGTAAATCAAAGCTCCATCTTCTTAAAGCACTTGAAAAAATTCTGTTGGATATTGATAAGGCAATAAAAATTGTAAGAGAAACAGAAGAGGATAACGATGTTATTCCAAATCTTATGACAGGTTTTGGTATTGACCAGATACAGGCTGAATACGTAGCTGAAATAAAGCTGCGTCATCTTAATCGTGAGTACATTTTAAATCGTCTGAAAGAAATTGAAAATCTCCAGAATTCTATAAGTGATATGGAAGAAATTCTTTCTGATAGAAAAAAGGTTAGAAATATTATTGTAACGGAATTGAAAAATGTCAGTAAAAAATATGCCAAGCCAAGAAGTACAATGTTTTTCTATAAAAATGATATTGTTGAGCCGGATATTGAAGATGAGGTTCTTGATTATCCAGTTAATATATTTCTTTCTGAAAGTGGATATTTTAAAAAGATTACTCCTCAGTCGCTTAGAATGAGCGGTGAACAAAAGCTTAAAGAAAATGATAAGATTTCTGTTCACATTGAGGGTACTAATAAAACTGAACTTTTATTCTTTACAGATAAATGTCAGGTATATAAAACAAAGGCATCTGCTTTTGATGATACTAAAAC